>CAMJIC010000044.1 GCA_946405675.1 uncultured Clostridia bacterium | reverse complement strand
CTCTCGCCCATACCTTTCCGCCATCCTGCTTCGTGAACTTGGATGCCGGAGCCTTACATACCGGACATGCTTCCGGCGGCGTATCTCCCTCATGCACATAACCACAAACATTACATACCCATTTTGCCATCTTTTTTCTCCTTTTCTCTCATTTTCATCCGCAGCACTTTAGCAGTGATGCGGAAAACTACCGCTTCATCCATTCCATCTTTTTATCCTTTTGATCTTTGTCTATTTTGAAAAGATGAAGTCTGCCTTCCACGCCTCACGATTCCTTATTCCTGCCCATGCATGGTCGTCATGTTTATCATAACAGATTTTTCTTGTTATAACAACGATACGTTTGGTTTCCTCCGTCCCTGTGAGTGTGCCCTGGTAACAAGTCACACCCCCGCCAGCGGGCGGCCTGTGGGGTTGTGACTTGTAACGTGCCCTGCAGCAAACTATTTCCGCCCTGTCTCCCCGATCCCTGCGCGGGCAAATGCTTCTCCGAAGGGTTCGGTGCACAGGCCCTTTTCTGTAATCATTCCGGTGATGAAGCTGTGGTCGGTGACATCGAACGCCGGATTGTACACGTCGATCCCTTCCGGCGCCATTCGTTCCTTGTACCACATCTGCGTCACCTCATCCGGGTCTCTCATTTCAATCGGGATCTGCCCGCCATGGGGTGTCTTGAGGTCAATGGTGGAGCTGGGGGCGCAGACATAGAAGGGGATTCCGTAGTGCCTGGCCAGAATCGCGACCGAGCTGGTGCCGATCTTGTTCGCTGCGTCTCCGTTCAGGGCGACACGGTCGCAGCCCACAAAGACGATATCGATCTTCCCGGATTTCATCAGGAGCGATGCCATGTTGTCACACTGAAGCGTCGTCGTGATCCCAGCGGAACTCAGTTCAAAGCTAGTCAGGCGTGCACCCTGCAGAAGCGGTCTGGTCTCATCACAGTACACATGCATATCGCTTCCCGCCCATCCATGCTCCAGCGCAATGTACATCGGGGCGGTCGCTGTTCCATATTTGGCGGTCGCCAGTGTGCCGGCGTTGCAGTGGGTCAGGATGCCGATGGGTTTTCCATCCTTCTTCAGATCCTTCAGCAGCCCGAAACCGATCTCTCCGATGTTCCGGCTGATCTGCACATCCTCCTCACGGATGGCATCTGCTTCCTCGTAAAGCATGCTGCAGATCTCGGGGATGCTCTTCCCTGCTTCTCCCGCTTCCCTGGCACACCGATCCATCCTGTCCAGTGCCCAGAACAGGTTGACGGCCGTCGGCCGTGAGGATGCAAAGTACTCCTTCAGCTCCTTGAATTCTTTGTAAAATGCGCTGAAGTCGCTTTCTTTCGTTTTTGCGGATAAAACAGCCATCCCATACGCTGCGGTGATGCCGATCGCCGGCGCACCGCGGACCCTGAGCTTCTTGATCGCTTCCCAGATCTCTTCCTTTGTTCCAAGCTGAATCCGCCGAATGGTTCCGGGAAGAAGCGTCTGGTCAATGATATCCAATGCCTCCCTGTCCGGTGTCAGACGGACGCTCAGTACCTGCTCAAAGAATTGTTCTGTATTCATATCGTACCTCTCTTGCTGTCTGCGTCAGGAGCCGGAAACAAATGCACCTGAACATCCCGATCCGTTCATTTGTTTACAGGGAACCGTTCTGAACCTGTCTTGAACCTGTTCTGAACCTGTCCTGAACAGTTACGTCTGCATTTCCTTACCTGATATCCCCTTGCTTCTCCCGCACGATTGCTTCCTTCTGCGCACGTGTCAGGTGTTTGATCTCATATTCCCTGCGCTGTGCTTCCACGGAGGTCTCATATTCTTCGGTATAGATCAGCCTGACCGGCCTGCGGGAGCGCGTATATTTGGCACCCTTTCCCGTATTGTGCATATGAACCCTGCGATCCGGATCCGTTGTCCATCCGGTATACCAGGTTCCGTCAGCGCACTCGACAATATAGATAAAATTCCCCATCACAGCCTCAGTCACAATCACCGCCAGGCAAAGCGCAAAGCCGCATTTCGGCTGGCAGGGAATCTTTGCTCTCACAATCCGCATCTTTACCGGTAGGCATCCAGTGTGTGTAGCTTGTAATCTCATCCCTCCGGATTCAGCTGCGCACGGTCACGCTCGCTGGCGGGATTCGCGAATTTCGTATACTCCGGAAGCCATACCAGCTCAACGTCTCCAAGGGGGCCGTTTCTTTGCTTCCGGATCAGGATATCCGCGATCCCCTGCCTTTCTGAATCCTTGTTGTAATAATCATCACGATACAGAAAAATGACCACGTCCGCGTCCTGCTCAATGGCACCGGATTCTCTAAGGTCACTCAGCACCGGACGGTGGTCGGGCCGCTGCTCCACCGCGCGGGACAGCTGGCTCAGCGCGATCAGCGGCACATGCATCTCCCGGGCAACCTCCTTCAGCCCCCGGGAGATCTCTGAGATCTCCTGCTGCCTCGAATCGCTTCCCCGCCCGCTTCCGCTCATCAGCTGCAGGTAGTCAACCATGATACAGTCAAGCCCGCCCTCCAGCTTCATCCGGCGGCATTTGCTCCGAAGCTCCGGAACCGAGATGCCCGGGGTGTCATCAATGACAAGCTCTGACTTTCCGATGACATCAGCCCCCATCACGAGATTCTCCCATTCGGAATCCTTCAGCCGTCCATTCCTGAGCCGCGACGCATCGACGTTGGACTCCTGCGCAAGGAGACGGTTGACAAGCTGTTCCTTGGACATCTCAAGGGAAAAGATGGCGACCCTTCTGTGCTCGCGGAAAGCCATGTATGCCGCAATGTTCAGGACAAATGCAGTTTTTCCCATCGACGGCCTTGCCGCGACCAGGATCAGATCCGACGGCTGGAATCCGCTGGTCTTGAAGTCCAGATCCCGGAATCCGGTCGCAAGGCCGGTGATCGCGGAATTCTGGCTGCTCGCGGCGGAGATCCGGTCAAGGGCGTCCATCACAATGTCAGCGATGGGTGTCAGCTCCCGGCCCTGGCGCTTCGACAGAAGCTGGAATACCTGCTTCTCCATCTTGTCGCTCAGGTCTTCCGCCTTCTCCCTGTCCGCGTAGCACTCCGCCGTCAGCGTCTCCATGGTGCGGATCATCCGCCTCAGCTGCGCTTTCTCCGCCACGATCCTTGCGTAATGCTTCGCGTTCGTGGAGACCGGCACGGACGCCACCAGCTCCGCCAGTGTCTGCGCACTCGCAAGATCCTCCGGCGCGTCCATTTCCCTGAGTCTGTCCTGGAGCGTCACCGGATCGACCGGCCGGCCAGCCGCGTCCAGGTCAACGATCGCCCGGAAAAGCAGCGCGTAGGGCTTCTGGAAAAAGTCATCCTCCGTCAGGACAGAGGAAGAGGCTGCGATCGCCTCCGGATCGATCATCATCGAACCGATGACAGACTGCTCAGCCTCCTGACTATGCGGCGGGATCCGCCGGATCTCATTGATATTCTCATCCATTCCTTCTTGGTTCTCTTCTATACCACTGAATCGTCAGAGCTTCCCGTGACGATTCAGGACCCCCGTTCTGAACAGTCACGCATCGGGTGATGCTTCGCATCCTGAATCACCCGATGCCACGTAATTTACGCTTTCATATACCCTCAGCAGCAAGTGCTTCGGGCTGTCCTGAACAGTTACAGCTTCTCAACCTTCACGTCAAGCTGCGCCTTGACCTGCGGATGCAGCTTAACGGCAACGGTCATGGTGCCGATGGTCTTGATCGGGTTGTCCACGACGATCTTTCTGCGGTCCAGCTCGATCCCGAGCTGCTCCTTCGCCGCCTCCGCGATCTCTTTCCCGGAAATGGAGCCGAACAGCTTGTCTCCTTCCCCGGTCTTCGCCTTCACGGTCACGCTGCTTTGCTCCAGCTTCTCCTTCAGCTCCTTCGCCCGCTCCAGGTTCTCCTCGGCCACCTTCTCATCATTTGCCTTTTTCAGCTTCAGGTCATTGATCGCCTTTCCCGTCGCCTCGACAGCAAGCTTCTTGCGGATCAGCACATTCCTCGCATAAGCGTCCGCCGCTTCGATCATCTCGCCCTTCTTCCCGACCTTATTGACATCCTGCAGCAGAATTACCTTCATGTTATCTCAAACCTCCGTCTTTTCATCCATCATATCTCACCGGCGTCCGTCATGCTTTTGAGGATCTCCTTCACACGCAGCACCGCCTCTTCCTCTGTCACATCCTGCATCTGGGCGCCCGCGCTGTTCATATGTCCGCCGCCGCCGAGCCGCTCCATGATGATCTGTACATTCACCTCATCGATCGCACGGGCGGAAATGTAGATCTTGCCGCTGTATTCTGTCGCCACAAAGGACGCGGTTACGCCCACAATGTTCAGCAGCTCATTGGCCGCCTGCGCACCCACCACCGTCGGCGATTCCAGCCCGTCGCCCGGAAGGATCGAGATCGCGTATTTCCCCATATAGATCTCAGCATGGCGCACCGCCTCGGCCCTGGCCTTGTAGCTGTCCATATCATCACGAAGCGCCTTGCGCACCCGGATGATATCCGCGCCGGAGCGCCTAAGATAAGCCGCCGCCTCGAAGGTGCGCGACCCGGTCTTCGTCGAGAAATTATTGGTATCGATCAGGATGCCCGCATACAGGCAGTCCGCCTCCAGGCTCTTCAGCCGCGCATTTTCCTCAAAGTACTGCAGGATCTCTGACACCATCTCACTGGCAGAGGACGCGCTGGGCTCGATATAGGACAGCGCCGCGTTCTGAATCTGCTCCGTCGTCTGGCGATGATGGTCCAGGACAACGATCGTCTTCGTCTTCCCAAGCAGCTCCTCGCATTCCACCATGTTCTTGCGGGCAGTATCCACGACGACCAGAGCTGTACTGTCGTCACAGATCTCGATTGCCTTCTCATGGGAAATGAAAATGTCCTCTTCGTAATCCCGGCTGTCCCGCAGCATCTGCAGCCAGTTCCGGATGGACGAGGAATCCTCCCCGATCACGATCCATGCAGGTTTCCCCAGCGTCTTCGCCGCGCGGTATATTCCAACGGCCGCCCCCAGGGAATCCATGTCCGTGATCTTGTGCCCCATCGTGAGCACCCGCTCCTTCGACTCCATGATCTCGCGCATGGCCTGTGCCTTGACACGGGCCTTGACACGGGTATGGCGCTCGGAGCTGTGGGACTTTCCGCCGTAAAACTTCATCTGCCCGTCCCGGTTGAGGACTGCCTGGTCTCCGCCCCGGGACAACGCCATCTCGATGGACGCGCGCGCGTAATCGTAATTCTGGTTGTAGTCGTCGCCGCCTACACCGATGCCGATGCTGATCGTCATGACCGTCTCATTTCCGATATTGACAGTCTTGACCTCCTCGAGCAGGGAAAAATGATCCTCTTCCAGTCCTCCAAGGCTTTTCTGGTTCATGACCAGAAGGTACTTATCCTTCTCCAGCTTCTTGCTCAGTGCGTTGTGCGCAAGACTGTATTTGTTGATCTCCCGGTCGATCAGGACATTCATCAGGGAAGAATGGACCTCATCCACATTGTCCATGGCTTCCTCGTAGTTGTCCAGGTATACCAGGGCGACCACCGGCTTCTCGTCACGGTTCTCCCTGCGCAGCTTTGTCAATTCCGTCTCATCGATCAGGTATACGATATAAACCCAGCTGTGTCTCAAAGGCTCAGCGTGCCCGTCCTTTGCGGCATCCGCGTACCTGCTGCCGCGGCGCACGGCCTGCTCCTCTTCCCCTGCCTCCTGCCCGGTTATGATCAGGGAATCATCCACCACATCATCCATATCAATCTTCTGGATATGGGCCCGGTACTGCCTTCCCTCGTAGGTCAGGTCAATATCCTTCGAATCGGAATTCACCGGAAAGACCGGCTTTGTCAGATATGGGAAGATCGTATCGATGGTTTTGAAGTACCGCTCCGGCTTCCTGGTCAGCCCGCGCATAGGAGAATTCATCCGAAGGACATGTCCCTCCTGGTCCACGATCGCCATCGGGATCTCCATGTCGCGAAGAACCTGCGACTGTACATCTGCGTATCGGCTTGCAAATCCGATCATCGACTGCAGCAGCCGCGGCCTGTAATAAAGATAGATCAGGAGTATGGCAGCATAGTAGCCGCACGCAAACGCCGCACAGATCAGCCCTGCGCGCCTGTCGATGAAAAACAGGCAGGCCGCAAGGCCAAACAGTGTCAAAGCCAGGTAAACATTCCAGCTCCAGTGCAGTTTCAACGGCCCGCCGTACTTGACTCCTGATCCGGACTTCATACACACTCCTTGTCAGACGTATTTGAACACCGCGACCCCATAGGGCGGAAGGTCAAACGCAAAGGAATAAGGCTTCCCGTCGCATTCACTCTCCACTGCCTTGTACTTTGCCGGATGCGGCGTGCCGTGTCCGCCAAAGCGCTCCTCATCTCCGTCAAGAACCAGCGTATAGGTGCACTTCTTCGTGCAGCCGACGCGGTAGTCAGGGCGCGCCATCGGCGTGAAGTTGATCACAAAAAGCAGATTGTTCTTGCCGTCCGCGCTGTGGCGCAGGAAGCTGTAGATGCTGCGGTCCGCGTCATCCGCGTTGATCCATTCGAATCCTTCCGGCACGCAGTCGGCACTGTACATCGCAGGGTTCCCCTTGTACAGATGAAGGAGCTCCTGTACGAAGTCCTGCATCTGCCTGTGCCTCGGCTCCTCCAGCAGGTACCAGTCGAGTTCCCGATCCTCGCTCCACTCCCGCTCCTGGGCGAATTCCTGTCCCATGAACAGAAGCTTCTTGCCGGGATGCCCGAACATGAAGGCGTATCCTGCCCTCAGGTTCGCGAACTTATCGTCATACAGGCCGGGCATCTTGTTGATCATGGAGCACTTCAGATGGACGACCTCGTCGTGGGAGAGCACCAGGCAGTACTTCTCGGAATAAGCATAGGTCATCGCAAAGGTCATGCGGTTATGGTTGAACTTGCGGAAATAGGGATCCAGCTTCATGTACTCGATGAAATCATGCATCCAGCCCATGTTCCACTTCATGGTGAAGCCAAGCCCGTCATTTTCCGGAGTATCCGTTACCTTCGGCCAGGCGGTGGACTCCTCGGCGATCATCATAACGCCCGGATGCTTGCCCAGCACAACAGAATTCAGATGCTTGAAGAACTCGATCGCCTCAAGGTTCTTATTCCCGCCGTACTTGTTGGGGATCCACTCACCGTCGCGGCGTCCGTAATCCAGATACAGGATCGACGCAACCGCATCCACGCGCAGCCCGTCAACATGGAACTGCTCGATCCAGAACAGTGCATTGCCGATCAGGAAATTCTTGACCTCGCTCTTGCCGAAGTCAAATACCTTCGTGCCCCAGTCCGGATGCTCGCCCTTGCGCGGATCCGCGTACTCGTAGCACGCCTGCCCGTCGAAGTCCGCCAGCCCGTGGGCATCCTTCGGAAAATGCGCCGGCACCCAGTCCAGGATGACGCCGATCCCGTTGCGGTGCAGGTAGTTCACCAGATAAGCAAAGTCCTCCGGCGTGCCGTAGCGGCTCGTGGGCGCGTAGTAGCCGGTCACCTGATATCCCCAGGAACCGTCGAAGGGATGCTCAGAGATCCCCATCAGCTCAATATGGGTATACCCCATCTTTTTCAGATATTCCGTGACGGAGTGGGCAAAGTAACGGTAATTGTAGAACCCGTCCTCCTTCTCCGCATGGGGATGGCGCATCCAGCTTCCCACATGGCATTCATAGATGGAGATGGCGCTTTCATCCTGCCTGAAGGAAGACCGCTTCTTCATCCACGTACTGTCCGTCCACTTGATCGTGGAAATGTCAGCGATCACGGATGCCGTGCCCGGGCGCTTCTCCGCCTGGTTTGCGTAAGGATCCGCCTTGTAAAGCTTACGTCCGTCCTGGGTAAAGATCAGGTACTTGTACATCTGGCCGATCTGTGCGCTCTCGCAGAAGCACTCCCAGATCCCGGACGGCTCCAGCCGCTCCAGCGCAATGCTCTCTTCATCCCAGCCGTTGAATTCACCGATCAGATGGACGGCCGCCGCATGGGGAGCCCATACCGCAAAATGAATTCCCTTCACTCCGTTCTTCGCGGAGGGATGTGCGCCGAGCTTGCGGAAAATATCGTAGTGCACTCCCTTGTCGTACAGGTACTGGTCAAGATCATGGACGAATTCATATCCATCGCCGATCGCAGGTCCATTCTCTGCAGCAGCTTCCACCTTCGCTGCAGTCTTTTCCGCCGTCTTGACCGTCGCCTTCGCAGTTGACTTGGCTGCCGATTTCACCGCTGACTTGACCGCTGACTTCGCCACCGTCCTGACCGCCGCCTTCGCCACGGCCTTCTCTGCCGCCTTCGCTGCCGTTTTCCGAATTACTTTCTCCGCTTCTTTCGCCATGTTTTTCCCCTTCGGTTTCTCCTGAGATATCACTTCATCTTCCTGTTTCATTCCGACACCATCCCGCACCATCCTGTACAGCTTAGGATTGTATCGCTTCGTATCGTTTCATTATACCGTCAATCAGTCATTTAGACAAGGCCGCAAACGCCGGTCCTTACTGCATTACCACTCACACCGTTACAAGTCACACTCTGGCCAGGTTGCTGTTCACTGAACGGCCGGGCAGGCTATGGATTGCACGAGGAGGGCATCCGCAGCGTCGGTTCTTAGCGAATGCAAGCCAAAGGCGCAGCATGAGCTTAGAACCGCTACGCGAGGGCGCTGCGTGCCAGTGACACGCGTTTAGCGCCGACCGAGGCGGAAGCCGAGAACATAAGCGCGAGCGGCCCTCCGACGCAATCCATAGCCTGCCCGGCCGGGAAGCGAACTGTAACCTGGCAGTGGAGTGACTTGCAACATTACCGGTCTTCCCGGAAGTACGGCAGCCCCAGCGCAGCCGGCGGCTGATTTTCCCGTTTCTTTCTCAGGCTGATGATGATCAGCACGATAATCGTGACGACAAAGGGAGCCATCTTGTAGATCTCCTTGATCGCCATGTTGGTTCCGGTCGGGATGTACAGATACAGAATGTACAATGCGCCGAACAGAAGCGAGGCAAGGATGCTGACATTCGGACGCCAGATCGTGAAGATCACGAGGGCGATCGCAAGCCATCCCCTGTCGCCGAAGGCATCATTGGACCATACGCCGGAAGCGTAGTCCATAACATAATACAGGCCGCCAAGCCCCGCGATCATAGAGCCGATGCAAGTTGCCCAATACTTGTACGCGCCGACATTGATCCCGGCCGCGTCAGCCGTTGCCGGGTTTTCACCGACCGCGCGAAGATGCAGGCCCCGGCGGGTCCGGTTCAGGAACCAGGACGCGGCCAGAGCGATCACGATCGCAACGTAGACGAGGAACCCGTAATTCAGGACCAGCTTGCCGAAGATCCCTGCTTTCGACGCAAAGGGAAGCTTCGCCGCGTAGAACTTATGGGTGATCGAAAGGGCAATGGACGGGACATCGGAACCTGTCAGCTTGATCAGGGATCCGCCGAAGAAATTGCCGAAGCCGACGCCGAAGGTTGTCATCGCAAGGCCCGTCACGTTCTGGTTCGCCCGCAGCGTGACCGTCAGGAAGCAGTACAAAAGCCCCATCAGGAAAGAGCCAAGCAGGCAGCACGCCATGGGGATGGCGATCGCAAGGAACGCATTCGCATTTTCCACAGAACCCACTTTCTGCTCGTAGAAAAACGCGCCGATGACGCCGGAGATCGCGCCGACGTACATGATGCCGGGGATTCCAAGGTTCAGGTTACCGCTCTTCTCTGTGAGCGTCTCGCCGGTGGAGCCAAGCAGAAGCGGTGTCGCCTGCGCAACTGCACGGGGAATGAAGGATACAAGGTCAAACATCGCTCAATTCGCCTCCTTCCGAAATACGATCCGATACTGAATGAAGAACTCGCAGCCGATCAGGAAGAATATGATGATCGAGCTGAGGATATCCGAAAAGCTCTGGTTCAGGCCGAACTGCGTCGCGACCTCGCCCGCGCCCTTCCCCAGGAAGGCCAGCAGGAAGGAGGTGAAGATCATGCCGATCGGATTAAACTTCGCCATCCACGCGACCATGACTGCGGTGAATCCGCGCCCGCCCGCAAGGGTCGTTGTCATGGTATGATCCGTGCTGCCGACCATCAGCAGTCCGGCAACCCCGCAGATCGCGCCTGACAGAAGCATGGTCCGCACGAATACACGCCCGACCTTGATGCCGACATAACGCGCCGTGCGCTCACTTTCGCCGACGACCGCAAGCTCATAGCCGTGCTTGCTCTTATTCATGTAAATGTAGAGGAAGACGGTCAGGGCAGCCGCCACAATGACAGTCAGCAGGTACTTGTACTCACCGATCTGGGGCAGCCATCCGTACTGCGTAGACTGGTTGATGATGCCGATCTTGCCGGAACCGCGGGGAGATTCCCATTTGATAATGAAATATGCGACCAGCTGCGTCGCGACATAGTTCATCATCAGCGTAAACAGTGTCTCATTCGTATTCCACCTTGACTTGAAAAATGCCGGGATCGCAGCCCAGATGGCTCCTGCGGCGATGGCCGCTATGATCTCGATCACGATCAGGAGCGCGTTCGGAACCTTTCCGCCAAGCATGATCATGCAGCTCGAGGTGGCGAGCACGCCCATCATGACCTGTCCTTCGCCTCCGATATTCCAGAACCGCATACGGAAAGCCGGTGCCATCGCAAGGGAAATGATCAGGAGGATCGAAATATTCTGAAGCAGTACCCAGAACCTTCTCGGGGAGGCGAAGCTGCCGTCCAGGATCGTCCGGAACACGCTGATGGGATCGGAGCCTGTCAGGAAAAAGGTGACCGCCGCACAGACAAGGATCGAAATGACGATCGCCGCCCCGCGGATCATTGCAGCCTTCTTCCAGGAGATCACAGGGCGTTTTACGATATGGGCAAGAGGGCCTCTCTTCTTCTCATTCATCGCGTCTCACCTCCTCCGAGCGTTGTCATCATGCTTCCAACCTGATACTTGTCTGTCTTGCGACCATCCACAATGCCTGAAACCTTCCCTCCGCACAGGACCAGGATCCGGTCCGCCAGCTCCAGGAGGACATCCAGGTCCTCGCCGACGTAGACCACCGCAACCCCCTTCTCCTTCTGCTGGTTCATCAGATCGTAGATCGCGTAGGAAGAGTTGATATCCAGACCGCGCACTGCGTATGCCGTCAGAAGAACGGACGGAGCCAAAGCGATCTCCCGGCCCACCAGGACCTTCTGCACATTGCCGCCCGACAGCCGCCGCACAGGCGTGGAAAGCCCCGGCGTCACCACCTCGAGGGAATCCCGCACATCCGTCGCCACCCCTCTGGGCGTCGCGCGGTCCAAAAACAGCCCGCGCCCCTTCCTGAATGACCGCAGCATCATGTTGTCCGTCATATCCATATTCCCCACAAGCCCCATGCCAAGCCGGTCCTCCGGGACGAAGGAAAGCGTGACTCCAAGCCGCTGGATGTCCAGCGGATCTTTCCCGATCAGGCTGACCTCCTTCCCTTCCGGGGAAATGTACGTGATGTCTCCGCTTTCCACGGGCTGTAATCCGCTGATCGCCTCCAGGAGCTCCTTCTGTCCGCTGTTGGAGATCCCGGCAATCCCCAGGATCTCTCCGGAGTTCGCCGTAAAGGAGACATTGTCCAGCTTGACCAGGCCCTCCTCACTTCTCACGGTAAGCCCTGACACCCTGATCCGCGGGTGTGGATCCTTCGGCTGTGGCCGGTCAATATTCAGGGTGACCGCGTGGCCGACCATCATGTCCGTCATCTCCTGCACGTTCGTCTCGCTCGTCTTCAAGCTTCCGATGAACTCACCCGCGCGCAGGATGTCCACCCGGTCCGAGATCTCCAGTACCTCGTTCAGCTTATGGGTGATGATGATGACAGCCTTGTTGTCCTTCTTCATGTTCCGCAGGACATCAAACAGCTTCTCTGTCTCCTGCGGCGTCAGAACCGCGGTGGGCTCATCCAGGATCAGGATATCCGCATTACGGTACAGAACCTTGACGATCTCCACCGTCTGCTTCTGCGAAACCGTCATGTCATAGACCTTCTGCTCCGGATTCAGGTCAAATCCATAGCGCTCACAGATCTCACGCACACGGGCGGAGGCAGCCTTCAGGTCATACTTATCCTCCTTCAGGCCGAGGATGATGTTCTGCGTCGCCGTCATGACATCCACCAGCTTATAGTGCTGATGGATCATGCCGATCCCCAGATTCAGCGCATCCTTCGGAGAACGGATCGAAACCTCTTTTCCATCCACTTCAATCTTACCGGAATCCGGACAGTAGATGCCGGAAAGCATATTCATCAGGGTCGTCTTGCCCGAGCCGTTCTCCCCCAGAAGAGAAAGGATCTCTCCTCTGTAGATCTCCATGGAAACATCCTTGTTTGCCACGACCTTTCCGATGAATATCTTCGTTATGCCGCTCATCTTCACGGCTGGTATTCTGTTATCCAATGCATTTTCCTCCGGTTCGTTCCAGTATGTGTACAGCGGCGGGCGCTCCTTCAAAGCCGGGTGGTGTCCGGTCCGCCTCCGCCTGACGCGAAGGCGGACCTGTTCCTTTCCCGCCTTACGAATGAATCACGTAGTAAGCAGGAAAAGGCAGTACAGAATAACCACTCTGTACTGCCTCATTCGATTCAGATCCGTTCTTAGAACGCAGTATCCAGAAGCGTGATGCCATCGATCGGGCTGCCGTTTCCTTCTTCATCATAGAACAGGCCGAAATAAGGAGCAGACCTGTACTCAGACTCGTGATAGTAACCATCCGATACGACTGCGGTATCCGGCAGATACTCCGGATCGGTATCCACATCCGCCTCAAATCCATCCGGCAGCTCCTCGCCGAATACGGTAAAGGTGGAGGTGTCAAATACATGCAGCGTGCCCTCTTCAAGCTCTGCCATGACCGCTTCGATCTCCTCGGCAGTCCCCTCAGCCGCAACATCCTCGTTCAGCTCAGTCAGCTGCACGGAACCGGTTGCAAGCGTGCCGGTATAATCAGCCGGGATCTCATCGCCGTACGCAGCAGCGAGGATCGCGTCTACGAAATACGGAGTCCAGTCGATCTTGGAGGAAATGATGTAGGTATTCGGAGCCGCATCGATGGTGGAACCGTTATAGGAAACATTCGGGACACCGGCCGCCTCGCAGGCTGTCGGAGCGCCCATGGAGTCCGCGTGCTGGGAGATCAGGACGCATCCGTCCTCGATCAGGGTGTTCGCGCCTTCCTTCTCAGCCGTCTCATCGTACCAGGAACCGGTGAAGGTGACTTCCATCGTAGCGCTGGGGCACTCATGCCTCACGCCCAGGAAGAAGGATGTGAATCCGGAGATCACCTCTGCATAGGTAAACGCGCCGACATAACCGACCTTTGCCTCGTCTTCGGCAATCACGCCCTCTTCAATCATCTCGTTCAGCTTCATGCCTGCCGCGACGCCTGCCAGGAATCTTCCTTCATAGATGGAAGCGAACGCGTTGTGGTAGTTATCAAGGCCTTCGGTATGCGCCTTGGTTCCTGTCGCGTGACAGAACTGCACCTCCGGCGCTTCCTGCGCAGCCTGGATCATATAATCCTCATGGCCAAAGCTGTCCGCAAATACAATGCCGCAGCCCTGGTCCGCCATGTCCATGGCCTCTTCATAGCACTCCTGTCCTTCCGGG
>CAMJIC010000043.1 GCA_946405675.1 uncultured Clostridia bacterium | reverse complement strand
TTTTCAGGCAATCTCTCATACCTCCATGCTATTCGGCTTTAAGTCAATGACATTGGTTCAGAACAGGTTCTGAACAGTTACAAACCTGTTGTTTTGTGGAAGAAGATGCTATCATTGAGGTATCAAGACTGCGGGACAGATCATAGTCAGGCATAGAACGCGGAGAGCAGTTGTTTGCTGCACAGAGTGTTGTGCGGAAAGGAGCGATTATGGGCAATATCGGCAACTCAAATACCATCTCGCGGGCATATCTGGATTCCCTTTTGATCGAAACACGTTACCTGAATTCCACATTTCCCGATACCACGTTCCATCTGTACGGAGAGACATTCAGTTCTCCTGTCATGACGGGAGCATTGTCCCATCTGGATCATTTCATGTTTCCCGGTGCAGGTGAGGCGTATGTGAAAGGTGCCGCTTTGGCAGGAGCTGTCTTCTGGATCGGGATGACCGAGAATGACGAAGAGATGGAAATGTATGCATCCTCCGGCGCGAGGGTGATCGAAATCATTAAACCCTATGCGGATCGTGAGAGGATCTTTGAAAAGCTGCGCCGCGCCGAAAAGCTGGGACATCTGGCGGTTGGGATCGACATCGACCATCCATTCGGGGAAGATGGATCACCTGATGTGGTGGATGGGCTGGAAATGGCACCGATCACAACGAAGGAGCTCACCGACATTGTACAGGCAACGAAACTTCCTCTGATCCTGAAGGGTGTCCTGAGTGAAGCGGATGCGCAGATCGCACTATCCGCCGGCTGCCAGGGAATCATGCTGTCCCACCATAACAACAGGATCAGTTATGCGGTCCCGCCCCTGTATCTTCTTCCCAGGATCAGGCAGATCACGGCCGGGCGCATCCCGATATTCGTGGACTGTGAGATCCGCACCGGGATGGATGCATTCAAGGCACTTTGCCTGGGCGCGGATGCAGTGGGAATCGGAAGGCCGCTGATGAACGCCATCAAGGAGAATGGCGCGGACGGCGTGCGGGACTACCTGAAAAAGGCAAATGACGAACTGAGGAAGGCGATGGCCTATACCGGCTGCACAGACTTGGGAAAGATGGATCCGACCGTCATTCACAGGCGGGATTTCTGGTGAACCCAAACTGCAAGATTCCACTATCATTGTGTAAAAAACCGTCACAGCCGGGGATTTATCCGCTGATCACTCCGGCACCATCGATTTTCATAATTTTCATTAAGACATGATAAAATACGGCAGGAACTTACCCGCAGTCAGATAAAGTGCATACCAGTCATGGATTCATAAAGTCATCAGGACAGGACACCAGACAGGATTGTCTGGTGTCCTGAGTACTCTGTTAAAGAACCTTGCGCTTCGGCCCATAGGCAGTCAGAAGCGCCCTGGTTGTCCCTTCCTCGAACAGTTCAACGGCAAACTTTTTCTCCCGGAACGGGCCGGATGGATTGCGGATCCTTCCAAGCAGCATCTTCGCAGCTGTCTGTCCCAGGGACTTATCCGGCGGGCAGAAAATGCTGGTCAGCGGCTGGAGATAAGGGAAAAAGCCATACAGGTGGTCAAAGCCGATGACGGACAGATCCCTTGGAACCGCTATCCCAATGCTCTTCAGCTGGTTGATCATCAGATATGCCACCTCATCGCGGAAGACCAGGCAGGCAGTGATCCCTCTCTTTTTCAATAGCGTAGCCAGGCGCCTTGCGCCATCCGGCCAGTACAGGATCTCATCCGAGAGGAAATGGATATCCCGCTCCGGTATGCCGCCCTCTCTCAGGCGTTCCACAAAGCCCTTCTCCCGGTCCTCCTGGGAACTGCTGTAGGAAGGTCCCCGCACATACAAAAAGCTGCGGTGCCCCTGTGAAAGGAAATGCTCCGCCGCCAGTTTCCCTCCGCTGAAGTCATCGCAGTACACCACATCCGCCTCCACGTCCTCCACCTTCCTGTCAACCAGAACGAAAGGAATACCGGCCTGATTCATGAAGTCGATGGAAGCATGGTCGCGCTGATAAGGAAAATACAGGATCCCGTCTACTGACTGGGTGACTGCGATCCGGATGATATGGCTTCCGGACAGGTTCTCGTCCCCATCCTTGGATGACTTCAGGATCAGGACATCATACCCCGCCCTGCGCATATAACGCTCAATATCGCTGATCACATAGGAAGAATGCGGGTTGCTGATGTCATTGATCACGATCGCGATCAGGTGGCTGGTTCCGGATCGAAGGGTAGAGGCAAAGTTATTCTTGATATATCCCATCTCATCCGCCGTCTGCCGGATCACGGATCTGGTCTTGTCGGAAAGCATCGGATCTTCCCTCAGCGCCCGGGAGACTGTATTGACCGAAAAGCCAGTCTTCCTTGCAATATCTTTCAGAGTCACTCTTGCTGCCGTCATCTTCCTCACCTCCCTGCCCTTTCTTCTCAATCCCCAGAATACATGTGTGATTCACGCCCTGCTATCGTCATTTTAACATATCTTTCCTTCCTCAACAATATGTAACATACATTATTTGACAATTTTCGTAAATATTTTCGTTGTTTTTTCGTCGTTTTGTGTTGACTGTTTGGCTACAATCAAAAAGCCCGGCCATAAGCCGGGCAGCTTTATTCGTTTCTCAGTTTATTCATTTCTCAGATTGTAACTGTTCAGAACCCGTTCTGAACAGTTAGGAGCTGTTCAGAAATAACTTGTACATATGACGCAGGACAAACGTTCATATGCAAGGAGGAAAACGCAGCCGTAGCGGGCTACGGCGAGGCTTTCCAACGCAGCAGATGAGCGTTTGGACAAGTCAGATGTACAAGTTATTCTGTAACAGATCCTTACCTCAAATGAACATCATCCCTGATTGCTGTGATCCATCCTTCGTATTCACGGGCGAGTGTCATCCCCTTTTTCCGGAATACTTCCCGGAAGGAACTTTTTTTGTCCGCAAAGCATACAATGAATCCCTCCAGCGTACGGGGCGGCGAAAGAAGAAACGGCCACATATGGTGGCGGATGCAGTCCTTTTCCTTTTCGCTGAGGTACGAGACCGCCTGGCGGGCATTCTTCAGGCTCACCTTCGGGTGTTTTCGCCAGGACTCAAAGTCTGACCGGTACATCTGATCACGGTTCAGCATACCCAGGTCATGGCACAGAGAAGCCCTGACAAGCACATCCCTGTCCGCGTGAAGCCCGATCCGCTCCAGCGCATCCGCGATCCTGACGCAATCCTCCGCGACACCGATGCAATGCGTGCCTACGGTCACGTTATGATGCTTCTGATCCTTGATCTGTTGAAAGATATCGCTGCAAAAGATCTCGAAGCCGCGCTTTTTCACTTCTTTCTGAATGTCTGAATGATCCCGTTTCATACGCATCCTGATCTGTATTCGTCAATATTCCGCCTGTTTCAACTGCCGCACCGGGAAAAGCACGAGCTAAGGATCTGCCGCGAAATAACTTGCACATCTTGCTTGTCTTTTCATCCGATTGCACAGCTCAAAAATCAATCACATAGTAAGTGCTTCGGACTGTCCCAACCAGCTACTCAGAAAGATCCTTTCCCAGCATCCGTGCCGTCAGGGTATTGTCACACAGCTGGATCACCGGCCCCATGCCGAATGCCACAATGACGGTCCCGATCCCCAGGACGCCGAGCTTCACGCCTCCGGTCAGAAAGCTGATCAGCGCACAGGTTCCATCCGCGATCACCCTCCACAGGAAAAATGGCGTTCCCTTCAGCCTCCGTGTCAGGATCAGCGGAATCGCGTCATACGGGGCAACGCCCAGATCCGCCTTCTGGTACATGGAAAGCCCGAGGCTCAGGATCAGAAGGCCGGCGATCAGGATCAAGAACCGCATACCTATGTTATCAGGCGCCGGGAACAGACGCTGATAGCCTGCGTAGAAAAATGACATGACGTACGCCAGACCGAATGCATTCGCAATCGTCCCAAGGCCCAGCAGGGATCTCCCCCACAATAACTGAATCACGAAAAAGATGAGATTCACAACGATCTGAAATGTCGGGTAATCCATATGAAAAAATTCTGACAGTGCCAGATTCATTGCAGTAAAAGGATCCGTCCCAAGAACAGCAAAACGAAACGTCGCGATCCCCCATCCGGTAAACACAACCCCCACAAGCATGACCACCAGACGGCGCAGGGTAAGACGGTGCAGATAATTCTTGATTGTTTCCATACATTCTCCCTTAGAAGCTGTCACTAAATGAACAATGCGGATATCGAAAAACAGACAAACAGATTAAGGCCCTGTCATCCGTACTCTGGCATCGCTGCCAACGTACCGTCAATCCAGCAATAACATATATAACGCCATGGCAGGATTCTCTGCCATGGCGCTCCTGGTGTCTTATTCTGTCAGCCAGCGTAAAATTCCGTCTTCGTCGGGTTCTCCTGAATCAGAATCGAACTCTGATGGAATGTTTCAATCATCTCATCCGCCACAGCGTGGACCTGCTCAGACGTCGTATCACTGAGATAGATCACAAGTGTATACTCCTGTGATTCGGTGCCATTCTCATTGATCCAGCCGCCTTCCGCTTCCTGGATCGTATATCCGCCAAAACTCTTGATCAGGATGTCTTTCGCCATCTCCATGCATTCCTCGTGGCTTGCCACAGGCTCATTGGTGTCCTTGTCATTCGTCCCAAGGTACATCACATACTGGACATCCGGTGCCTCAGCTGCCTGCGCTTCAGCTCCCTGTTCCGGGGCTGCCGCCGCTTCAGATGCAGGAGCTTCCGCCTCCTGGGCCGGGGCTTCCTGTCCCTCAGACGCCTGCGCCTCAGCTCCCTGTGCCTCAGACTCCGAAGCTATGTCGGATCTCGCGCCGCGGAAAACCGGAGCGCCCTCTCCCCTGTCATCAGCCAGCTCTTCCATCCAGTGGAAGGTTCCTGTCTTCACGACATCATCGCCATAGATGGTACGGAAGTCATCTCTCATGGAAATGACATTGTAACCGCTCGCTTCCCACTTTTCCTTGAGGGGCTGTACCTTCTCGGCATCACCATAATCACGCTCCGAATCGTCTGCGATCAGCATGAAGGCCGCGCTCTTATACTTGTTGTTGTGGATCGTATAGTTATGCATGCTCACGTCGCCGCTGCTGTTTCCAAAGGAAAGTACAGGCTGGCGGCCGATCTCCTTGACGATCTGGCAGACCTTATTCATCTTCAGGTTCTTGATCAGGAGCTTGTCTGTACGGATCACCTCATCATCTGCGGAGTACACATAATCCAGCCCATCCGTATCTCCCTGATGGGTAGCTTCAACGGCAACATCCATTCCGATGATCCTCTCATCCGGAATATCAACGAACCCTTCAAACATCGTCCTGCAAATGAACCGGTCACTTCCACTGACGATATAGACCTTAAAGTCATTCTCCGACAGGTATTCGATCACTTCCAGGATCGGGGAATAAAGTGCTTCGCCATAGGTCATCCCCTCAAATCCGTCCGCGTCACGCAGCAGAAGCTCCGTCACAAAATCAGAAAACTCATTCAGTGTCATCCCCGAATAGGCACGGGCTGCCTGGATGGCATGCTTTATCGGCATGTCCTCCGGGAAATTCCTGTCCAGGCCGCCGTCTCTGATCTCGCGGCCGACCTGAAGCATCTCAGCATCCGGCTCAATAGACGGATCCTTCAGGATACGCCATGCCAGCGCATAATACTCAAAGTAGGTCGGAAACAGCTCTCCGCAGATAGTTCCGTCCATGTCAAACACAGCGATCCTGTCAACCGGAGGAATATATTCTTCCGAAGACTCATCCGTCACGGTCTCCACATAATCGATCAGCGTCTGCAGAGCCGGCGCATCCTGATTCCAGTCTGCAAAGATCTCTTCTTCCTCATATGCCTCGGTTTCAGCCACCGCATCCGGCGCCTCTTCCGCCATCGCAAAGCCTGCGAGCAGGAAGCTCAGAACCAAGGCAAGCCATAAAGTTACACGTCTTTTCATTTTTGCTCTCCCTTCATAGTTGCAGTTCTCTATTCTTCCGGGCAAACCGCAGCCCCTTTCGGCCCGGACTGCCCGGAACCCGTCGGTGTTACCAGAATAACACGCCTCAGGTTTTTTGAAAAGGTGAGATATCAGCCCTTGCCGCTGAAAGGCTCGTTACAGGGCACATCCAATGCCATACTCTTTCTGCTTTCCGGCAGCTGTGAAATTCAAAAACCTGAAAGGCAGGCCCTAACCTGAACCTTCAATTTCCTCTCACCAGCCGCACGAGGGTCCGCGTCAGCTGATCCACATCGATCGGTTTCGCAAGATGCGCGTTCATGCCTGCCTCCATGCATTTCCGGGCATCCTCCGCAAAGGCATCTGCAGTCATGGCAATGATCGGGATCGAAGATGCGTCAGAACGGTCCATGGCACGGATCGCACGGGTTGCTTCAATGCCATCCATGTTCGGCATACGCAGATCCATCAGGATCGCGTCATAATCCCCTATTGCCGAATTCTCAAACATGGAGGCTGCTGCCCTGCCATCCGGTGCGCGGTCCACGACACAGCCGCTTTCCTCCAGGATCATCATCGCAATCTCCGCATTCAGGTCATTGTCCTCTGCCAGCAAGATCCGCATCCCGCTGATCCCTTCCTGCTTCTGCGGAGAAGCCGTCAGATCCGTCTCTTCCGGATTGTCCGCATACTTTCTCAGCTCATAATACAAAGTCGACTTGAAAAGCGGCTTCGGGATAAATCCGTTGATAAGCGCACCGGCAGCCTCTTCTTCAATGTCCGACCAGTCATAGGCGGAGATGATCCGGATCGGAACCTCATCCCCGACAACCTCCCGTATCCTGATGGCTGTCTGGATCCCATTCATGCCTTCAAGCCGGTAATCGATCAGAACCGCAAAAAAATCCTCCCCGCGCCTTTTTGCCTCCGCAACCAGCTCCACTGCTTCCTCCCCGCTCCTGCAGGAAGAAGGCTTCACACCCAGCTCTGTGAGTGACAAGGAAGCCGTCCGGCATACATCTTCATTGTCATCCACCACAAGGATCCTCCAGGCAGGAAGCGTCATCGACTCAGCTCCTCCGGATACCTTCTCAAGGTCTACCGTCACATGGAAGGTGCTCCCTGCTCCCGGTGCGGATATGACTTCGATCTCTCCGCCCATGGCATCCACGATATACTTGGTGATGGACATCCCAAGCCCTGTACCCTGCGTCTTCTGTACCCTGCGGCTGTCCTCCCGCTCAAAGGCAACAAACAGCTTTTCACGGAATTCCTCCGACATTCCGATTCCCGTATCGCTGACCGACAGATGAGTCCTCACGTAATCCTCACCCCTGGGAGAAGGCTCCTGACTGAGACCGATCTGGATCGATCCGCCTGCCGGCGTGAATTTCATGGCATTGGAAAGGAAATTCAGCAGCACCTGGTTCAGCCGGACACTGTCACAGTACACCTCCTCGGACAGGACATCATGAATAATAATATCGAAATTCTGGCTGTTGCTCCTTATCTGCGGCCGCACGATCTCGCACATCGTCTCCATGGTCTGCTTCAGAGAAACGACTTCCATCTTCAGGGTCATCTTCCCGCTCTCGATCTTGGACATATCCAGGATATCATTGATCAGACCGAGTAGCTGCTGGGAGGAAATCGTAATCTTCCTCAGGCAGTCCTGCACCCGTTCCTTCTCATCGATATGGTCTGACGCAATCGCAGTCATCCCGACGATGGCGTTCATCGGCGTCCGGATGTCATGGCTCATGTTAGACAGGAACTCGCTCTTTGCCTTGCTCGCCGCTTCCGCATCCTCCCGGGCGCCCTCAGCCTCTGCCCTGGCCGCCTCCAGTCTGCTTACCTGAGTTCTTGTCATCTGTATGTAAAGGAAGAACACGACCAGAAGTATAACCACCAGGATTCCCAGTGCTGTCAGCATCCCTGTCATCCTCGCCTGTCCCATGTCAGAGATCGTGACATCCAGTACACCATAGGGAAGAATGGCCAAAAGGTACCAGTTGGAATCACTGAGGGGCATCGCAAAGACGCTTCTGCGGATATTGATTCCCTCCGCTTTATCCACATAGCGTGTATGAACAGTAAAAACACCGTTTTCCGCAATCGTCTGATGCAGCTTCCCGACAAACTCCTCCGCCGTCATCTCCTCCGGCACCACATACTTCAGCACCACATCATCATAGGACATTTCCTCCTGGTGGTCATTTTCAACCACATAACTGGTGTCGCGCCGGATGATATGAAAGCTGACAAGGGAATTCTCATCATCCAGGTTCATACTCGCGGCAAAGAAGGACATAGGCTTGCACCACAGAAGCCCAATGCTCCTTTCCCCATTTGTCATAGGCACAGATAGCGCGGATGCGTAGATGATCAGCTGCTCCTTCTGACTCCAGCCGCCTGTAATGATCTTATCCTTGCCGGCAGCGAGGCTGTCCATCAGAAAGCTCTCATCCCCCAGCCTTACGATCGGATCTCCGTAAACCGTCTCCTTCTCCCCGGTTGCGGAAATAAGCGAGCAATTGGAGAGATCCTGGAACTCAGCCGCATAAGCAAGGCTATCCCTGACCTCCAGCGCATCCGCATCCGCTCCATTTTCCTCCAGCTTCTCCTTCATCGAATCCATCTGTCTGAACCGGATAGACTTGATCGCTTCAAACCGGTTCGCCTCCTGATGTGCCTTTTCATCCAGAAAGACCCTGCCGATCTCCCGGATATCCCTTTCTGTCTGCTGATCCATGAAACGATACAGAAAAAAGAACACAACTCCGATCGATACAAGGATCGTACATAAGCCGGCAATGATCAGCTTTATCTCTTTTTTCATCCTTCCATACCTCAGTGCAATGCCGATTCGCTTCCGGATGCCAAAGCTGTATCCGGCCTCACGCCAATCACCACATGATGATCATCGCTTCCCCGGGTCCAGATCGTCTGCAGGCAGTAAAGCCTTTGATTTGCCCCATCCTTCCTCAGGTATGGTATGACAATGCCTTCATCCTTACCTGGCCAGTTCATCAGGTTTTCCTTCTTCAGCGCAGCTTCGATCTTCCCCCGGTCCTCCCCGGCAGCACTCTCGATCAGAGCGCCCAGAGCATCCCGGAAGAAATTTTCCCCTGCCGGAAGGATCTGCAGCTCCCCATTCTTTCCCTGTCTGAACTCCAGATAGTAATCCGTAACCGTATCCACATAGTAGATATGCTCATATTCCCCTGCGAGCGCGCCGGAGATACTCATGTAGGTCTTTACGGGCTTTACCACTTCGACCGGTCCTGCCGCCCCCCTTTCTTCCAGGAACTTCCCGAATTCCTCACTCGGTACGGGTTTTGAGAAATAATATCCCTGCACCAGGTCACAGCCCATCGCCTTCAGCACACGGTACTGCTCCTGTGTCTCAACGCCTTCCGCCACGACCGGAACATGCAGGTAAGACGCGATATCGATGATAAGCTCGATCATCCTCACATCCTTGTTTTCGCCAAAAGCGCTCCGCACAAAAGTCATATCCAGCTTCAGGGCATCGATGGGAAGATTGGACAGCATCCCAAGGGAGGAATAGCCTGTCCCGAAGTCATCCATCTCGATCCGGAATCCCATTCCCATCCCGCGCAGATCCCGCGCGGTGGAAATGACCTGCTCCGAATCGCCGGTGTAGGCAGACTCCGTGATCTCAAGGATAATATCCTCTGTCGTCAGGCCATTTTCCTCCAGGATCTGTGTGAAGACCGACTTGAGATCCGGCATCAGCATATCGATTCTGGACACATTAACGGATACCGGAACTGCGTATCCATAATGGTCCTTCCACTTTCTGATCTGTGCGGCACTCTTACGCCATACATACTGGTCAAGCTCCAGAATCAGCCCGTTTTCCTCAAGCAGCGGGATGAAATCTCCCGGGCTGACCATGCCAAGCTCCGGATGCCTCCAGCGAACCAGTGCCTCAGCGCTGGCAAGAACAGGCTCGTCCGGGCGGATGTCAAACTTCGGCTGATAATAAACCTCAAAGCATTCTTCGGCAATCGATAACCGGAAATCCTCAATCAGCCGCTCCTTCAGGATCGCTGACTCATGCAGACTCTCGTCATAGATCCCGATGGGATTCACCAGGCTTCCCCGGACCGTATCCGCCGCACTCTTCGCGCGGTCAAAACGGCGTTCGATGTCAATATGCTTATCCACACGTGAGTAGACGCCCATGCGAAGCCGGACACGATCCTGGGATGAGCCATCGCCGGAAAGTCCCATGGAGAACCGTTCCAGAAGTTCTGTGTAATCGTCCCTGTGGGGACAGTAGACCAGGAACGTATCCGCTCCTCTCCGGCAGCCAAGGCCATCAATCTTCCTTGCAACAAGGCGTACCCGCTCACCGATCCTTCTGAGAACCCCGTCCGCATACTGCTTGCCGTAACGCTCATTGATCATATGGAAATGATTCACATCCAGTACGATCGCATCCATGACCTTGTCCTGATAATGCTGATCATGCAGCCTGACGTAACGCAGGAAATAATCAGTATTAAACAGCCTTGTCACGTTGTCGCGCTCTGTCGAATGCACAAGGTCCCTGTTCTCCGACAGCTCGATACACTTGTTCACGCGGGCCTGGATGATCTCCCACATTGGATAAGGCTTCGGGATGAAATCCGCCGCGCCGGCCTTGAGGCACTCCACCTCCGCATCCTGATCGGCAGTCAGGACGATGATCGGCAGGTCTTTGAGCACTGGATCCGCCTTCACGATCCGCAAAACTTCCATCCCGTTCTTCTTCGGCATCTGCAGATCCAGAAGAACCAGCGCCAGCTCGTCTCTGTACTCCTGAATCATCTCCAAAGCCTGATCGCCGTCCGAAGCATACAGGATTTCATATCCTTCCTCCAGCGCATTGCCCAGAAGCTCCTGATTGATCACCTGATCCTCTACGATCAGGATATGCTTCCTCAGATTCAGGATGGAAAGCCCTTCCTTGGAGGAATCTTCCGCCTCCGCCGCATCGCTCTCATCATCCCTTGTCACCGCGCCCAGGCTCTTGAGAAGCCTCTTTTCCTCATACATCAGCGCATCCGCGCGCTCAAACACCTCATGTACATCCGTATCAGTTTCCGCACGGAATTCCGATACCGCACCGGAAATGACCGCGCCGCCGTTCTTAATATGGTCTACCGACTGATCATGCAGCATGGCGACAAGCTCGTTGCGCATGTCGTAATCCCTGCCTGTCAGAAGCACTGCGAATTCATCGCCCCCGATCCGGTAGACCGGACTGTGGGAGAAGATCTCACAGACCATCTTGCAGGCACTGCGGATATACTCATCCCCCGCCTTATGCCCATAGGTATCGTTGATCTTTTTCAGTCCGTTGACATCACATACAACAATGCCAAAATCCGGAACACGTCCTTCCTTGAGCATCACTGTAAGCTCACGCTCCTTCACCAGGTACGCGTGCTTATTCTTGACACCTGTCATGGGATCCGTGTTCGCGAGCATCTCACTCTCACGCGAGCGCCGGTTCATGTAGGAATGATTGGTCATCATGATCACCAGGGCAAACCCAAACATGACCATCGTCATGAGCATGCTCTGATTGTCCGCCCTTTCCAGCGCGGCCATCTGTTCCTCAATATAGTGCTCATCCTGCATACGCTCGGAACCGGCATCCGCCTCTTCATAGTGCTCCCGTACGTTGTTCCGCATCTGGTCGTTGGCCTGGATCATGGACTGCCGCATCCAGATCAGCGCGATAAAAAGCACCAGGGACAAAAGCGCAACCCATACGATGATAGAACCGCCAAACCGCTTCTCCCGGTCTTTGCTCAGGATGTAACGGAAGAACACGAATCCAAGAACGGTCCAGATGATGAACAGGAAATAGGTTTCCCTTGCCATGGATCCCTTTGCCACAAGATTTGGGGCAAGCAGGTAAACGCCAAAGCAGATCATAAATACCGTTCCGATCCTCCCCGTCCATGTCTCCCGCTTATCGCCCGATCGCAATGCCATCCTCGCAGTGCAGGCACAGACAAGACCATAGATCAAAGTCGCTCCGATCGTTGTGACATCCACGATCCAGCCGATCGCCGTTCTTCCGACCAGCGGAATCAGGCATGAAATCGCAAGCACAAGGCCAATCGCATTGGCAGGTACAGCCTGGTCGTTCAGTCTGGAGAAACGTTCCGGAAGAATACGATCCTTGGACATCGAATAGAATAGTCTGCTGAGCGCAGTCATGTTTCCGATCAGGCTGGAAATGACCAGCGCGAGCAGCGCAAGCATCAGAAGAAAGATGCCTGTATCGCCCATATACCGGTATGCGGCGTAGAACGGAGGCAGTGCCTTGATCCCCTCCAGGTGATCCAGGTCACGGATATACTCCAGCCAGCTGCCATATTCTGAAGGATAAGCCGTCACGGAAAGCAGGGTCACCAGGATGTAGAGGACCGTCGTGGAGGCGACGCAGATCATCATGATCCTGCGTATCTTGTCCCGTTCAACATCAATCTCCTCAGTAAGGTGGGAGATGCTTTCAAACCCGATAAATGCCCATGGGGAAATGACCGCGATCTTCACGATCTGGGAAATCGCTGCCGTATCCGGCACAAACGCCGGCGCCATCGACGCGCTGCCTCCGCCAATGATCCCTGCCACGAAGCACACTGCGATCCCCAGCGTAAACAGGCATCCCAGCATCGTCATAAGAAGAACCGAGACCCGGCTGAAGCGGATGCACAAAAAGCCAATCAGAAGCAGCGCCGCGGCGGACAGGATGGCCTCCCCGATATAGACGTCATAGCCAAAGATCTGATACATGCGCCCAAACCGGAAGATCCCTCCCAGGAATATTCTCGAAAACAAAGGGAGCGAAGTCGCGTTCGCCCACAGAACAGCCAGGTAGGTCATCGCCAGGAACCATGCTGTCAGAAAGCCCTGGTCATATCCGAACACTTCCCGGGTAAATGCGTATGCGCCTCCTGCCTCAGGATAGCATCGCATCATATAGGCATAGTTCCAGCCGATCAGCATCATGATGACAGCACCCGCCAGAAGGCCCAGGGATGTTCCCAAAGGCCCTGCCTGAACAAGGTAGGTATTGCTGGTAACCACCAAAGATCCCCAGCCGACAGCTGTCCCTAATGAAAATGCCCATAAACTGAAAGGTGACAGATGAGCTTTAAGTTTAATGCTTTCTCCCATAACAAAACCCTCAAAAAACTTCAGATTCATAAAACACCCTCTACCTTCTTTTCAGTCTACCAGATATCTGTCGGTTTGTCGAAGAAAACTGTACCTGTCTGCTTGCCCAAGCGGCCTTGCAATGCTATTATTTTTGTATAGACTGCCTGATTTCATAAGGCAGATCGCTCGTTTCATTGTTCCTATTGTATCAGGAGGAATCCCATGACTCGTTTTAAAAGCACCTTCCGGAAGGAACGCTGGCTTTGCACCGTTTTTCTTGCCTGCACCATCTCCCTGGCTGCGGAAAGCCGGCTGATGCCCCAGGCTTCAGAGAGCGCTCCCATGACAGAAAACACATCTCTTGCCCAGACAGAGAAAGAGGCTGACGCCATCGGCGAGGACAGCACCTTTGCAGGATCCGGCCAGTCTGCTCAGGCTTCTGAAGGGCTGTATCACGAGAACAAGTGGAATTACGTTGAGGACTCCATGGACATCTCAGGTGGGATCCCCGAGGAAGTGTTCGGCCGCCTGTCCCTGATCCGGGAGCGAGGCGTGCTTCGCGTTGTGACGGATCCCTATTTCGCTCCGCAGGAATTCATCGACCCGGATCTTTCCGGTCAGGATCAATACCAAGGCGCAGACATGAAG
>CAMJIC010000042.1 GCA_946405675.1 uncultured Clostridia bacterium | reverse complement strand
TCTTTTTCTTTTTGTTTTCGCCTCTCTCGCGGCGACTCGCTTAATCTATCACCTTCTCTTTTCCATGTCAACACTTTTTTTGAGAAATCTAAAAAAAAGTTATCCTCCTGTATTTCCCCAGCATTTCCACGCCTTATCCCCCATTTTATCCACTCTTCTCTATAGACGCATGTTTTTCAGCGTCTATATCTGACTTCCAGATGCAACCTATCTGGCTATTGACGACGGACGGCGCAGCCTGCCAATGACAGGCTGCGCCGTCCATATTTGAAGTACGCCTTCGGATGAAAAGACAGGAAAGACTGCTCAGGAGATCCTTAGTCAATTTTCTCATTTACCGCAGACGAAAGGGATGACAGTTCTTCCAGTACCTGCTCCCTGCTTTGGAAGAGGATGGTATGGATCCCATATTTCTGTGCCCCATCGAGATTCTTTTGCGTGTCATCCACAAATACAGTCTCCTCCGGGATCAATCCATAACGGGTCAGCAGATATGCATAGACCGATGGGTATGGCTTGACAGCATGTACTTCACAGGAAAGGATTCCCTCCGCGATCACGCCATAGTCTCCCACCTTCCCGCTTCCGCCAAGATTCTCTCCCAGGAAATCCATCGCCTCCGGGCAGTCTCTGAGCGCCGGCCTTGAAAAATTGGACAGGACAAGAACCCTGTATCCCTTCCGGCGGATCTCTTCGATCCAGCCCTTCGATTCCTTTCGATGTGATACAATCCCATGCTGGGTTTTCAGCGTTTTTTCAATATCCGAAGACAGAGCCGGATCTAGTGCCTTCATTTTTCCCAGAACCCAGTCATAGGGCATCAGGCCGATATCGTTCTGTTCCCAGTATCCGGAATCCATTGTGACTGCCTTCAGGCGCGCAGCCTCCTCCCCGGTATATCCTTTCCGGGTATAATAATCCAGCGTATGATAATTGACGAGCACACCGCCGATATCCAGCACCACATTTTTGATCATATTTCTCTCCGTTCCGCCGCCTGCCGGCGGCCTGACTCCTGATAGAATACATTTATCGCAAGCCACACCCACAGGCCGTCCTCCGGCATGGATGTGGCTTGTAAGGATCTGTTACAGAATAACTCCTAACCATTTACCATCCTTGTTTACATGATCCCTTTGATCGCGCCTGCAGCACCATTCAAAAACGGATTGACATTGTAAAGGAACGACAACGGGGCGCTCCCATAGATCTCCTGCAGCAGCTGCGCGCCCACAGTTGTCGCGGAAAACAGGGAGAGGATCAGGAACAGCACCCACACAATCAAAAGCCCCTGAAATATACCCAGCAAAAGACCCAGCACGTGATCCGCAGTTCCCACGATGGGAAGATGCCGGAACACTGCCAGCGCGCCGAGTACCAGGCGGATAATCAGCCAGACGGCAAGCAGCGTCACCGCATAGGCCAGAATATTCATGATCAGGTTTGCGAAATAATTGATGATATAAGAAGCAAAGTCATTTGCGCCAAGCTTCAGATATCCATCCCCATTGTTATATGCCTCCATCTGATCCTTGATCGGCTGCGGAAGCGGAAGGCTTTCGATAAACCTGGCCTGGTCCGCCCGATCCATCCCCGCAGTCAGACGTGACAGAAAGCTGCTTCCTCCTGTCTCCGCCGCCTGTGCATTTCCTTCATTTCCTTCCTGTGTTCCGGAACCAGCCTCCCAGGAGGCGTCCTGAGACTGTTCCAGCAAAAACGGAGAAAACAGGAAACCGGTAAGCGGTTCCGCTCCCCTTGTGCTCAAAGCACAAAAAGCACTAAACCAGGGACGGTTCACCGCAAGCAAACCAACCGGCTCCCCGTATAAGGATCCGGTTCCAGAAAACGCGGGAGATACCATTCCCGCGGATGCCCCCGTGATCATCTGAGCATAGCCCTCAAGCTCCGAATCCGACATGGAATCAATGATGGACGCATCATACCCCATTTCCTGCAGCTTCGCTTTGATCTTATCACGGTCAAGCGCACCGCTCCCGTCAGCGGAGCGCACGGAATCGATCACGGAGGACACGTCAGTTCCCTCGGGGATTGCCGCATCTCCCGCTCCGGGGACCGCCGGAACGGTACCTTGTGATGAGCCTGCGCCGCCTCCTGCCAGAGCAGATCCGGAATTGCCTGAAGCAAGTGCCTCTCCAATCGTCTGTTTCACAAGGTTTGTGCTGATCGTTTCACACTGCTGCCTGATGAAGCCATAGACAGGCGTCGTATGAAGCCATGCGGTAACAGGCGGCAGAAGCGACGTCACCAGGATTCCCGCAAGAAGAAGAGCAACGATCCCGGATATTTTTCTGACAAAACCACGCAATGCGCCGGACAGGGCATTCAGCCCCAGTACGGCGCACACAACGATCGTTACGATCGGTATTGTTGAAAACTGAATCTGTCCCATACAGACTCCTTCGGTTCCCTTTCCCGACTGCGCTCCGGCGTCTCGATCTGATGTTACAGGCCGCCCGCCGGTGACTATACAATCTTGATCCGCTCCATGCCGCTGTTGGTAAGGATCGCGTACCTTCTGAAGCCAGGGATCTTGACAAATGCGCCGATCTGCTTCTCATAGTCCGTGTTGAGCCGCTTTACGCCCCCGGGCGTAAATACCATCAGATGACCGGAATCATTGACCAGGATCTCGCCCGAATCCATCCGGATCTGCGAATAACCATGACGGAACGCAATCTCACACCGTTTTTTCCCGTTCAGGCTGTACACCAGCATCCGGTAGCGATCTGTCGGAGAATTATTTGACATCACGAAGCCTACATTGCTGCTGTCATGAAATGCGCTCAGGATCTCTCCGTCCACCTTTACCTTGTTTCTCTCCTTGGGCTGTCTGCCGGTGGAATAGGTCACAAACCCGGAACTCCCGATGGCCAGAGAAACCTGATCCGTAAGGTAAGCTACGGACGGGAATACCTCGCCGCGGTAATCGATGGAAGCAGCCAGGTGTGATTCGTCCGCATTCACCGAGGACGAAAAATCATAAAAAGCGATCGTGCTGTCCACCGTCCCTGATCCGATCTTTGCCAGTGAGATCATCAGATTCTGCGCATTCGACGAAATTGCAATATCCAGGGGCTGTCCCTGATCCTCAAGCGTCGTCCGGACTTCCGCCAGCGGCGTCCCATCCGTACTGTGCATCCGCACGCGTACATCCTGGTCGTCCTTCAGCATCAGGGCGCTGACCCCGTTTTTCGCGACCACGCCCTTCAGGATCGGCAGGTCTGTCTGAAAGGATCCCATCGTCCCCTCTGTATTCACGACCCAGACAGTATACCCCTGCTGTTCATAGATCAGCAGGGTCTCCCCGCAGATATCCGTCTTCGGTGTCTCAATGGTATAGGCGCTGCTCCACTGCGTCTCATTTTTGCCGTTGACATATGTGACACCGTCCGAGCCATATTTGATAAACCCGTTTCCAAGCTTTTCATAGCGTGTCCCGGAAATATCCTCCGCCTCATAGGACGCAGTCACTTCATATCCAGTGTACATATGATAACGGCTCATGATCAGATATGCCGCAATCGCGATCACAGCCATCAGGATGATCGCAAGGTAAACAATGCCCGACCCAAGCCCGGCAAGCTCCTTCGTGCCATCCGCATATTCTTCTCCGGAAATATAATTATCCTTCTGGTCGTAATCCTCCCAGTCCTCTTCCTCCTGGCTGTTCCACATCGTCCGGAAGGAGATCATATTCCAAAGATTCTGCAACCGTTCCTTCATGCTTACAGTTCCACTCTTCCGTCAAGCGCCCTCAGAAGGGTGACCTCATCGATATATTCCAGGTCGCCTCCGACCGGGACACCGCTTGCAATCCTGGTCACCTTGATCCCGGTTGGCTTCACAAGCCTGCTGATATACATCGCCGTCGTCTCCCCCTCCAGGCTTGACCCCGTCGCGATGATCACTTCGTCCACATCTGACTGCAGCCGCTGCATCAGCTCCTTCAGCCGGATGTCTGACGGCCCGATCCCAAGCTGGGGGGAAATGACCCCCTGCAGAACGTGATAAACGCCGTTATAGTGGCCGGTTTTTTCATATGCCGCAAGATCCCTGCTGCTCTCCACCACCATGATCGTACGGTGATCCCGCTTCAGGTCAGAGCAGATCGGGCAAAGCTCCTGATCCGTCAGCGTCCCGCACTTTGCGCAGTAACGCACGTTCCTCCTTGCCTGCGTAAGGGATGCAGCCAGTGCCTCCACCCTTTCCCGGGGCATACTGATGATATGAAATGCAAGCCGCTGGGCAGTCTTTTGCCCGATTCCCGGAAGGCTGCCCAGCTGCTCGATCAGATTGCTGATCTGACTTCCATAATAATCCATATCAGAATCCGAGGCCTCCAAGGCCGCCGAAGCCGCCTCCAAGACCCGCAGTGATGCTGCCCATTGCATTCTCCACATCCTCCTGGGCAGCGCGCAGCGCTTCGTTCGCGGCAGCAATGATCATATCCTGCAGCATCTCCACATCCTCCGGATCCAACGCGTCCGGATCGATCGTAACCCTGGTAAGCTCCTTCTTTCCGGTCACCGTGATCTCAACTGCGCCGCCTCCGGCCTTCGCCGTGTATTCCTTCGCCTCCAGCTCCTCCTGCTGCTGCGCCATCTTCTGCTGCATCTTCTGCGCCTGCTTCATCAGGTTATTCATGTTTCCCGGCATCATGCCGCCCGGGAATCCGCCTCTCTTCGCCATATGATAGTCCTCCTGTCCTCTTAGAAACTGTCACAAATGAACTGCATATCAGGCAACTGTTCAGAACCTGTCCTCAACAGTTACCATATCAAACCTTATCACTCTTCAATCTCAATCGGGAATTGAATCCCTTCCTTCTGAAGCGCCTCTACCCTGGCGCTGATTTTCGTCAGACCGGCCGTGTTTCCCTGCGACCGGTTCACGAACCGGATGTTGGGCCGAACGCCATACTTTGCAGTGATCGCATCCGATACACTCTCGAGCAATACTTTGTCATTCGCCAAAGACCTGTACCAGTTATCCTCCAGCGTGATAAACAGCGTTTCCGGCTCATTGGGCGAAAAAGAAACCTCGCTGCACATTGCGAGCACGCCTCCCCTTCCACGGTTGGGCAGGCTGTTCATCGTCTGCTTCCACTGTGACGCGATCTTCTGAAAAAGCTCCGGAACGACCGCTCTGGGAACATCCCGCATGTTTCCCGCCGAAGCTGCAGCCTGTGGTTCCGCATCTGTTCTCTCTGCCGAAGACGCAGCCAAAGCACCCGGAGATCCAGGCAGCACGCCTGCTCCTGATGATACTCCCGGCGAAGGTGCCATGTCCCCTGCCGTCAAGGGCACCATTCCAGCACCTGCTGCCTTCGCGGCAGTACCTGTAATACCGGAAGCCGCTGCGGCAGCAGCCGAAATACCGGAAGCCGCTGTGGCATCGCGAAGCACAACCCCGCTCTCCAGCTGTGCCTCGATCCTTGCAATCCTCGCCTCCATGGAATCCGGAAGATCCGTCTTCGACTCAGGACGGCACAGATTGATCAACGCGATCTCCGCCAGCACCCGCCGGTTCGCCGCATTGCGCAAAGACATCGCCAGCTCGGAAAGCACTTCAATATAGTACATGATCTGCTGCTCATCCAGCGCATTGGCATCCGCAAGAAGCTCTTCCCGTTCTTCCTCCAGAAGCTGATCTGTCTCGCTGGATCCGCCGGAGGCTTTGAAGATCAGCAGATCTCTCAGATACCAGGTAAAGTCGGAAATAATCTGGCGTACATCCTTCCCGTCCATCAGCATATCATCAAACTGACGGATCATGCCGGATGCATTTCCATCCACCGCATGGCGCAGCATGCTCCGCCACACACTGGTATCCGCTGTGCCCAGCACCTCCAGAATCTGCTCCGCGGTGAGTTTTTCTCCGGGGAAAAAGGACGCGCACCGATCCGCGATACTCAGCGCGTCTCTCATCCCGCCCTCTGCCCTGCGGGCAATGGAATGGATCGCCGCGTCCTCCGCCTCGATCCCTTCCGCTGCAAACACTTCCTTCAGCCTGGACTCAATCACTTCGGATGAGATCCTTCTGAAATCATATCTCTGGCATCTGGACAGTACGGTCGGCAACAGCTTCTGCGGATCCGTGGTCGCAAGGATGAAGACCGCATAATCGGGCGGCTCCTCCAGTGTCTTCAAAAATGCATTGAAGGCCGCAGGAGTCAGCATATGGACTTCATCAATGATATAGACCTTCTTCCCTTCACTGGGAGGATACGCGATCTCATCAATGATCCTGCGGAAATCATCCACGCCGTTTCTGGATGCCGCATCCATCTCTATGACGTTGATGCTGCTCCCCTCCTGAATCGAGCGGCAGGATTCGCATTCGCAGCACGGATTCCCATCCGCCGGATTCAGGCAATTGACAGCCTGCGCCATGATCTTGGCACAGGTCGTCTTACCCGTTCCGCGGCTTCCGCAGAACAGGTACGCATGTGCAATTCTTCCCGTCTTGATCTGATTGCGCAGAGTACGCACGATCACGTCCTGCCCCTTTACATCATCAAAGACCCTGGGGCGGTATGTCCGATACAATGCCTGATAGTTCACGCAGGGCTCCCTTCAACAAAGGATGCTGCCCCGGTAATGGCCGGAGCAGCATCTCTCGTTACCTGTTCATTTATCATACCCCATCGGGCAGAAACTTTCAATCCTAAGGATCTGTTACAGAATAACTTGTACATCTGACTTGTCCAAACGCTCATCTGCTGCGTTGGAAAGCCTCGCCGTAGCCCGCTACGGCTGCGTTTTCCTCCTTGCATATGAACGTTTGTCCTGCGTCATATGTACAAGTTATTTCTGAACAGCTCCTAACAAAAATGGCAACTGTTCAGAACCTGTTCTGAACAGTCAAAAAAATGCATCAATCGCTTCAGTCTCCGAAGCTGATTCCCAGCAGCTTCGCTTCCTTGATGAACTGATCATCCTTCTCAACGACCTTCAGCTTGCCGGCGCTTTCATTCAGCTTGACACGGACTGTCTTATTGTTGCGGATTCCGATCATCTTCCCAAAGTCGCCATCCAGGAAAGCCTGCGCGGCGGCGACTCCAAGCCTGGTAGACAACGCTCTGTCATACGGGCAGGGAGCGCCTCCTCGCTGGGTATGGCCGGGAACGGTGATGCGGACTTCGTTTCCGCTCTTTTTCAGGATCTGATCCGCGAGTTCATACGCGACAGACGGATAATTGTTCTTCTCCATCTTCTTCTTGTATTCCTTCTTGGACAGCTTCAGATCCTCGGCACATACGGCACCCTCTGCAACCGCAAGGACGGTAAAGCCCTTCCCATCTCTCGTTCTCTTATCAATGGCCTCCAGAACCTTATCGATGTGGTACGGAATCTCCGGGATCAGGATGACATCCGCTCCGCTTGCAATGCCTGCGTAAAGGGTCAGCCAGCCAACCTTGTGCCCCATGACCTCCACGATGAACACCCGGTTATGGGAAGCCGCCGTCGTATGAATGCAGTCAATGGCTTCTGTCGCGATGTTCACCGCACTGTAGAAGCCGAATGTCATGTCAGTCCCCCAGATATCGTTATCGATCGTCTTCGGAAGATGAATGACATTCAATCCCTCTTCACTGAGAAGGTTCGCCGTCTTCTGGCTTCCGTTGCCTCCCAGAACAAACAGGCAGTCAAGACGGAGCTTATAATAATTCTGCTTCATCGCTTCCACCTTATCCAGGCCCTTCTCGTCCGGCTTGCGGATATCCTTGAACGGAGTTCTGGAGGATCCCAGCATCGTCCCGCCCTTGGTCAGGATTCCGGAGAAATCCCTGCTGGTCAGAAGCCGGTAGTCCCCATAGATCATTCCATGATAACCATTCATGAAACCATAGACTTCCAGTTCATCCACGTTATTGGCCAGCGCCTTGACAATGCCTCTCATCGTCGCATTCAGCGCCTGGCAATCTCCGCCGCTTGTAAGCAGACCCACTCTTTTCATCTAACCACCCTGCCTTTCATGCAATTTGCGTAACCCCAATTCAGGCCCCAGTGTCCCGTCTCAATATCTTTTGCATTCAGGCGGGACACTTGTCCGATCAGTTACGATAACCAGATATTACTGGTCTCAGTATATTCCGATTTCGCACGACAGGCAAGTGATATTCAAACAAGCGCAAAACAAGTCACACCCTTGCCAGCGGGTGAGGCATCTTCCTCATCCAACCCCCGCTTCACCGGCAAAAGTGTGACTTAACCACCTATGATAGATCTCTCAGTTAAACAGCACGATATCCTCCTTCGGCGGCTCCGTGCTCTTCAGGTGCCTTGCGTAAAGAACCGGCCCTTCCCCATTGTATTCCGGGACGAATTCATAGCGGACTTCAGCTGTCACATCCAGCCACTGCTTCTGCGTCAGGCGGTCCGTGTATTTTGAATGGCAGACAAAGCCAATAAAGCGGATGTCATTCACGCAGCAGGTCATGGCGTTGCGGCCGGGAATGAACGCGTCCTGAGGAAACTTCCTCGGGATCATGACTTTCCCCTTAAACTGCACATTCTTCCCTTCATAGCGATCGCGGGAATCCATGGCATCCAGATACCACAGCCCGAATTCATCATCCGGGATCACGATGGGATCCTTGCTCAGATCAAACGGAGGCTGTGCCTTTCCAATGTCGATCTGGTTGCCTTTGTCATCTTCAAATGCGCAGACAGCGCGGTTATTCACCGCCTTTACGGTACGTCGGAACATCTGCAGATCCATATCCTGGCTGCACCGGTTGAAGATGACCAGCTCCGTATCCATAAAGATATTGCTCATCATCTGCCGCATGTTCTGCAGATACATCTCAAAGGTGGAACCATCCACAAGCGTAATGATCTGTGCAAGCTCCCACCGCTTTGCCATCGGGCCTGAGGTAAACTTCATCGCGTCCCAGGTGCCGTTGAACTCCACAAAAACACGCTTCGGCTTATGCTTCTTCTGCAGGACATCCAGCTTCGACGGCTGCAGGTCTTCCTCATTCTCAATATGCTCTATATAAATATTGTGACGGCTCAGCTGATGTTCATCATACTCTTCCTCGCCTTCTTCACAAAGAAGAACCAGCGTTTTCTCGCCGTCCGCAAAATCCGGGCTTTGCAGGACATCACGTATAAAACAGGTCTTACCGCTCTCCAGAAAGCCGGTGATCACATATACAGGTACTTCAAGCATTGTTTTCTTTCCTATCCTTTTCCAGAATGACTGCACGCTCCGGAAATATGAATGTGCCGACAGATGCAGGCTCAGACGCCTGACAGCCGGGCAAATGCAGCTTCATGTGCATCGCATCTGAACAGATCAGTTATGCGCTGGCTCACAGGCTGAACAGCTTCTGGATCTTATCTTCCTTCAGCCCGGCACCGATCACAACGATCCTGCCTGTATAATCCGCCGCGCCGGTTCTGATCTCTGTTTCCTCCGGAACCATATCAAAGTGAATCCACGTTCCGTCTGCGCGCGGCACCATCCCCTTCGACCTGAGAATGACTCCGTATTCCTCCTCCGTAGACTCAGAAAGGGTCTTCAGGATGCCCGCGATCTCCTCATCGGTATAGGTTCTGGGCGACTCTGCGCCCCAGCTCTGGAACACTTCATCCGCATCATGCCCGCCATGATGATGGTGATGATGGCCATGCGCATGGTCATGGGAATGATAGATCACCGTCCCATTCTCATCCGGCTGATGCGCATGCTCATGATCTTCGTGATCGTGATGGTGGTCATGGTCTTCATGATCATGATGATGCTCGTGGTCATGATCGTCATGATCATGGTGGTGCTCGTGATCATGCTCGTCATGATCATGGTGGTGCTCATGGTCATGATCGTCATGATCATGGTGGTGCTCGTGGTCATGATCGTCATGATCATGGTGATGCTCGTGGTCATCATCGTCATGATCATGGTGGTGCTCATGGTCATGATCGTCATGATCATGATGATGTTCATCCTCCTCATGATCATGGGCATGTTCCTTCATCTGCGCAAGGAGCTGATCTGCAAGTGAGACAGACTGCTCCATCGCATCATGGATCGTTTTTCCGTTCAGATCATCCCAGGGAGTGGTGATAATGGTCGCGTCCGGATTCTTCTCCCGGATCATTGCGATCGCTTCATCGATCTTTTCCTGTGCGGCATTCTGCGTCCTTGAGAAAATGATCGTCCCGGCGCTCTCAATCTGGTTATTATAGAACTCGCCGAAGTTCTTCATATACATCTTAACCTTTTTTACATCAGCAACCGTGACCAGGGAACCCAGCTCCAGGTCACAGTCCTTCGATGTATTCTCGATCGCACTGCGGATGTCCGAAAGCTTTCCGACCCCCGACGGTTCAATGATGATATGATCCGGATGGAACTGATCCACAACCTTCTTCAGAGCCTCGGCAAAGTCACCCACCAGGCTGCAGCAGATGCATCCGGAGTTCATCTCTGTGATCTGAATGCCTGCTTCCTTCAGGAAACCGCCATCAATGCCGATCTCACCAAATTCATTTTCGATCAGGACAACCTTCTGTCCGGCAAACACATCACTGATCAGCTTCTTAATCAACGTTGTCTTACCGGCTCCGAGAAATCCTGAAATAATATCAATCTTTGCCATTTTTCTCACCTCTGCTGTAACGATAAAACCAGACGACGGCTCAGTCCCCTCTGATTCTGTGATCCTGACGCAAAGCGTACTGAACCTGGTACGCTGAACTGAGGACGCCGAACCCATACAAATTGCACACAATCTTTTGACGGTTCGTATTATAGTACACGTAAAGCCAAAAAACAAGCCATGCTCACTCAGCCGCATTCAGCCGGATTTCAGCCACCGTCCCATTTGAAAGCCTGATATAGGCCATATAACCATCGCCGTCTTCAAGGTCATACATGCACAATGTATAATATTTTTCCTTCAGATCCAGCGCCGTCTTCTTCAGGTCTTCTTCCGGAACCGTCAGGTCTGCCGAAAACACGTCAACGATTTTGTCATATTCCCCGTCATACGCTTCTTTTGCTTTCTGATGAATGACCCCGTCATTATACAGTTCTGAATACTCCCCAAGCTCCGCCTGATACGCCCTGGCGAGCGAAATCATCAATTGATGAAACTCGGATTCCACCTCTGAATGCATAGCAATCAGATCATCGAAGGTTATCACATCTTTATGATAAGGCTGCATTACCACTTCTGCCGGAACATTTTTCGCGCCCATTTCTTTCAGCGCACTGTACGTTCTGTTTCCGTCAATGATACTGTATTTTCCGGCTCCGTATTCAATCACCGTCAGAGGCTCTCGTTTCTTCAGCTCCCCTCTTCTCGATTTTTCAATCACTTCCATAGTGTGGCTGATATCCTCCGGTGTGGATTTTTCCGTTACTCTCAAAGCATCCATCGGCAGGATCACAGAATCATCTGTCTCATAAATATCCGCTGCTGAAATCGGATCAAGCCTGATTTCCTCTTTTTCTGTTTCCGCAAACCCTCCGAGAAGCGTCCATGCCAGAATGGCGGACACTAAGAAAAGCAGCTTCTTACTCTGTCTCAGGTTCATATTCTCTCCATTTTGTTATCTTTGTTATCGTACTGATTGCATCAGGAACTGAATCACCATATCTTTTATCTCCTCAGATGACCATATCCTGTGACAAAAAAGCAGGGCAGCCAGAACAGCTGCCCATGAAGAAATTATTTATTGCGATATACAGCCGCTTAAGAGCCGCTCAGAAATAACTGCTCAAGCAAGATGAGCAATTATTCCTGAGCGGATCCTTACCTCTCTGGCCGGCCGCAGACGGGAACAATCATACCAGCAGTTCCATTATCTCCTCATAGCTCTTTCCGCTCTTTTCCAGGGCAGAAAGCAGCTCCTTCATCTGCTCTTCCTGTCTCTTCTTCTCCGCAGCCTTCTCCTCAGCCGCCTTCTGCTTCGCAGCTTCCTTTGCTTCCTTTGCAAGCTGTCTCTGGAGAGCCTTCAATTCGTCCTTCTTCTCTTTCAGGGAAGCATTCAGCTCTTCAATCTCCGCTGTAACCTGGGAGATCCGCTCTGCCGTATTGCCGCCCTCCGCAACCGCCGCAGGAGCATCCGATTTCATCCACTTCAGCAATGTCTGGTATGATACACCAGCCTCTTTCGCAGCCTTGGGTGCGCCGATCTCGGATGCCTTCTGAATCACTTCATTCTTGAATTCATCACTGTAAGATTTTCTCGCCATGTAAATACTCCTTCCAGGTTTTCTTTATATTGCAACTTTTTCAGCACCTCTCCGTTCAGATATTTCCTGTTCTGAACTGTTATGAGTTAATACTTATCATTTATCTCATACTCTCTTCAAAATCGCAAGTGCATGATAAAGCAGCCTTCCTTCACATTGATTATATACCAAAATCCTGATAAAACAATATGTATCCGCCATTATTTCAAAAACTTTTCTTCAAATTCCTCTACCGGCATCGGTTTCGCGAACAGGTAGCCCTGGAAAAGCTTACATCCCATCTTTGACAAAAGTTCATATTGCTCCCTGGTTTCTATGCCCTCGGTCAAAGGCACCAGGCCCAGTTCCGTCATCATGTTAATGACATTCCTCAAAATAGTGGTTGTCCGGGAGACCTCTTTCATATCATTCACAAACATCATATCAATCTTGATGATATCGACCGGCATGTTCTTCAACATATTCAATGATGAGTACCCGCTCCCGAAATCATCCATTTCAACGACAAACCCTGCCTTCTGAAGTTCCCGCAGCGTTTCGAACCGGTCTGCATTATCCTCAATCATGATCGTCTCTGTAATCTCTACCCTGAGCCTTGACGCAGGGATCCCGACCTCATTGACAATCTTTTTCAATTCTTCCCCTACATCCATGAAATAAAAATCCTTCGGAGAAATATTGATGGAAATAAACAGATCATCCCTCCCCATCTTTTCCCACCGCTTCAGGATCTCACAAGAGCAGCGCCACATATGCTTGTCAACGTCTGCCACCGTCCCGTTCCGCTCCAGGCAGGGGATAAAGCTCATCGGGGGCAGGAACCCGCGCTCCGGATGAATCCAGCGCACCAGTGCCTCCGCGCCGATCACCTTTCCGTCTTTATCCACGATTGCCTGAAGGTATGGCCGGATCTGGCCGCTCCTGATCGCAGCCGGAAGCTGAAGCGTAATCTCCTGGTCCTGCAGCACCCTGGCCCTCATCTGGTCGTCATAAAGAACAATATGCCTCTTATAATCATTCTTGATGGTTTCCAATGCGATATGCGCCCGGTCGAACATGACAGATACATCAATGTCCGGCTCCGTCACCTCATAAACCCCTTCATGGATCACCACCCTGTGCGTTATAGTTCCATTGTCGATAAGAAACTCGGACATATACTTCTCCGCAAGGTCAATATTGAACTCTTCCTGTGAAAAGCAGAATCCGAATTTATCACCGTCGATCCGGCCATAGAGAGAGGTTGCAGGCAGGTTCCGCCTGAGATTTGACGCAACCGTCTGCAGGGTATAATCTCCAAACTCCTTTCCGAACACATCATTTACAAGCTTGAAGTTGTTGATATCCATGTATGCAACATAGAATGTCCTGCCCGGGTTCTCCTTGATTCTCTTCAGCGTCCTTTCATACAGGTATTCCTTTGTATACAGACCGGTAAGGGGATCATGGGTCGCAATATAGCGTTCTCTCTGAAGCGCCAGCTCGCTCTGGGTCACATCCTGCAGGCTCAGGACAGATCCGGTAATACGTTTCCTCGAATCGAGGACAGAATGCTTCACAAGGGTATAATAGCGTTCCCCAAGCTGCCGTTGGCAGGACCATTCATTTTTCTCCAGATCCAGTCCGGGGAACAATTCCCTGATCCGATCCGCACTGCGGCTGATCTGCTTCTCCTGAATGCCGATACACTTCAGTCCATGCTCATCCGCCCAGACGCATTTTCCATTATCATCGAAGAAAAACAGACCATCCGTAAGCCCCGACGCAACGTCTGCAAGCAGATGGTCCAGAAGCCTCATAGGCCTGTAATACAGGGAAAAATAGAATACCAGAATACCGAATACGCCATACGCGATCACGGTTCTTTTGACAGGCGTGCGGGAGACAAGGTACAGCATCTCCCACGAACCGGTAAAGATCAGGAGCAGGAACATAATGGAATACTTTTCAGAATAGATCCGGGCTCCCTTGAATGCCTTGACAAGAAGAATCACCAGGACGGCCGCCATGATCACATAGACCAGTCCGAGATGGATGTTCCTGCCGGCATAGGAATCCACATTATAATACGGTGCCCCGTATGCGGTTTCCATACGGAGGGAAAAGGCGTGCCCGAAGAACGGATTGCACAAAAGCTGTACAATATCAAGCGCCACGCAAAAAACTGTAATCCGATGCCAGTTCTTCTTCCATGTCAGTCCGC
>CAMJIC010000041.1 GCA_946405675.1 uncultured Clostridia bacterium | reverse complement strand
GAACGTTTGTCCTGCGTCATATGTACAAGTTATTTCTGAACAGCTCCTAAGGAACGAATGATCCGGGTGCTTTTGTAAATAAGAGGTGGCAGCAGCCTGACATTGCCTGTGTTCAGTTTGCTTTGTTTCCCGCCAGGGTGCTGCGGAAAATGATTCTTCAGGAGGAGGTATTGATCATGAAGAAAAGAGTGTTGCCGGTAATTCTGTCGTTTTCCCTGGCTGCTTCCTTTGCCCCGGCGGCAATGGCAGGCGAGACGGAAGCGGATGCTTACACGGCGGAAGTCGTTAATATCGCGATTCAGCCGTCTGCGGCGTTTGTTCCGCTGTATTACGCCAAAGAGTCCGGATGGATCGAAGAGGCACTTTCCGACTATGGCGTTGAGGTCGTGTGGAATGAATTCGAGTCCGGCCCGCCGATGAACGAATCCCTGGCATCCGGCTCTTCCGATATCGGAGTTGTCGGTGATGTGCCGATCGTTTCAGCAGTTGCTGCCGGGCAGGACAATGTGATGATCGCCCTGACATGCGATGCGCCCCTTTCCTATAATCTTCTGGTCTCCCCGGATTCAGAGATAGAATCGGTTGCTGATCTGAAGGGCAAGAAGGTGGCGACGGTGGTAGGGTCTACGGCGCATAACCTTGTGAGCAAGCTGCTGGGAAGCGCAGACCTGTCCATGAGCGACATTGAGCTGATCAATATTTCCGCAGGTGATGTGGAGACTGTCCTTGTCAACGGGGAAGTCGACGCGGCTGCGATCTGGGAGCCGACGGTCACAAGGCTGGTTGACAAAGGCACCGCGAAGATCATCGCAACAGGGGAAGACTGCGGGCTTCTCGGTGTGAATGGAATGGTGGCGCGCAGGGAATTTGTCGATGAGAATCCGTTGATTGCCAGAGTCGTTGCGGAGCAGTTCCAGAAGGGGATTGAGGCGCTTGAGGATCCGGATGAAGAGATCTATGCGAAGGTCGCCGAGGATCTGACCCTCGATCCGGAGCAGCTTGAAGCAGTTTCCTCCAAGTTTGACTATAAGGTCGAGGTTGCCCAGGAAGATATCGACGGTCTTAATGATACGATCGAATTCCTGGTCTCCATCGGCGTGCTGACGGAAGCGTTTGACTTTGCCCCGTATGTCAACGCGGTGATCGCAGACTGAGTTGTCAGGATGAGCTGAGAGCCTGTGAAGGAAAGGCTGCGATTCGGTCAGGCAGCAGGAAATGAAAATGGAAAGTCCCCGGGAAAGCATGGATCAGCCAATGCTTTCCCGGGGACTTTTGTCTGATGGGGGCATATATTTCCCTTGCCGGCGGGAATGTGTATCAATGACATGTCATTGATGTCTTTGCTTTCTAACGGTTCAGAACCTGTCCGGAACCGTTACGTATCGGATGATTCCGGAACAGTTGTTTTTCTTTCAGAGTTTTACAGGATCCCTTTCAGGACGACATTTTTGATCTTTGTCATCTCGTCAAATGTAATGAAAACCCCTTCATTTCCGATCCCGGAGGTCTTCCAGCCTCCGAAGGGCATCTCAAAGGTGCGGAAGTAGCTGGAGCCGTTGATGACAATCCCGCCGTCTTCCAGCTTACGGGCATATAAGGAGGCGAGGTCGATTCGCCGGGTGAATACTGCAGCGCCAAGCCCGTAGACAGATGCATTGGCCAGCGCGATGGCTTCTTCATCTGTCTCGAAGGAGGTAACGGGGATGACCGGGCCGAATACCTCCATGTCATGCATGATGTCCGCCTCGTGGGGAACGTCACGCAGGATAGTGGCTTCGACTGCGGCACCTTTTCTTTGGCCTCCCAGAACCAGCTTTCCGCCCTGAGAGAGGGTGAGGGCGATCTGCTCCTCCACCTTTTTGGCCGCCCGCTCACTGATGAGCGTCCCCATGCCGTCTTCCTCGGACATGGGATCCGTGCAGCGTATCTTTGAGACCTCCTTCGTCAGCTTTTCGAGAAATGCTTCATAGATCTCCTTGTGGACCAGATAGCGTTTCGGCGCGCAGCAGATCTGCCCGGAATAGAAGAACCGGGCGGTGATCGCTTCCTTCACGGCCTTGTCCAGGTCCGCGTCCGGAAGGACGATGAAGGGGTCATTTCCTCCAAGCTCGAGCATCACCTTTTTCAGCGTCGGGGCAGCGGTCTTTGCGACATGGATGCCGACCTCGCTGGAGCCAGTGAGGGAGATAGCGTCGATCCTGGGATGGGAGGCAAGCATGTCTCCCAGGGAACTCCCGCGCCCGGTCAGGATCTGGATGGTTCCGTCAGGGAAGCCGGCCTGTTGGAGAAGGGCGCCAAGCCTCAGGACAGTCAGCGGGTTATCCGTCGCAGGCTTCACGATGACGCAGTTGCCGGACAGAAGGGCAGGAGCCACTTTCTGGCTGAAGAGGTTGCAGGGAAAGTTGAAGGGCAGGATGCATGCGATGACGCCCAGAGGAACCCTGCTGACCGTGACCAGATGATGCGCCTGGTTTGCTTCCGCTCCCGGCGTCAGGATCGTTCCGTAGAGATGACGGGCTTTTTCCATGAACAGGTTCCAGGACAGGAGGATGTTATTGACTTCAATGCGGGACTGGGCGATCTTCTTTCCGGACTCCCGGCTCAGGCAGGCGGCAAGCTCTTCACGGTTTGCGTCTACAAGCTCCAGGAATCGGCGTGCGAGGCATACCCTGTCATAGACCGGGGTTTGGCTCCACCCGCAAAAGGCTTCCGCAGCCGCCTGCACAGCCTTGTCTACGTCCTCCTGCCCTGCTGCCGGAACACGATCCAGGATGGTTCCCCGATACGGATCTGTTACTTCGATTTGGGCACCTGTGACGGAAGGTACAAATGCTCCGTTGATCAGCATATTCATATTCTCATCTCCAGTCTGCCGCCGGATGACGGCTTATCATCAGCGTTTGTTTATGGCGTATAAGCGAGTTCTATGTTATAATATGGCTGCTGCGGTGTCAATGCATGAGTTGGAGACAAGCCACACCCACAGACCGGCCCGCTGGCGGGGGTGTGGCCTGAAACCTCAGAAGGAAGGAAGCATGTGTAAGGGTACGGTTTTTAATATTCAAAGGTTCACCATCCATGATGGTCCTGGCATGCGTACGGAGATCTTTCTGAAGGGGTGTCCGCTTCGCTGCAGGTGGTGCAGCAATCCGGAGGGGCAGGCAGCGATCCCTCAGCCTGGGGTATATGAGAGCCGCTGCATCGGATGGGATGGCTGCGGTGCGTGCCGGAGGGTGTGCCCGGTGGAGGGCGCGCTTTTGTTCGAGAATGGGCTTTTGTCCGGAATCGACCGTGATCGATGCATCAACTGCATGAAGTGTGCCGATGTGTGCCCAGGTGAGGCGATCCGCAGATGGGGGGAGATGCAGAACGTGTCAGATTGCATGGATGTCATACGGCGTGACCGGCCTTATTATGACAAAAGCGGCGGCGGTGTCACGGTATCCGGAGGAGAGCCTCTTTTGCAGAGTGCGTTTGTCCGGGAGCTGTTTGAAGCGTGCCATGAGGAAGGGATTCGAACCTGCCTGGAATCGACGCTTGCCGTTCCGTGGGAGGCGGCGGACGCGGTTATGGGAGTGACAGATCTGTGGATCGCTGATCTGAAGGTGATGGACCCCGGGAAACACCAGATGTATACCGGAGCGGATAATGAGCAGATCCTCTCCAATCTTGTAACGCTTTCGGAAAGAACGTCCCGCATCATCCTGCGGATCCCGGTTATTCCAGGGATGAATGATGATGAAGTGAATATCCGGGCAAGCGCGGATTTCATCGGGAATGAGATGAAGGGCAGGATCGAGAGCCTGCAGCTGCTCAGCTTCATGTTCCTGGGAGAGGAAAAATACCGTTCTCTCGATATGCCTTATAAAATGCAAGAGCTTTCATTTGACCGGACACAATTCCAGCAGCGCGTGGAGGAGATTGCGGCATATTTCCGGGCGAGGGGAATCTGCTGTACGGTGGGAAGTAAACGGAGATAGGCTCCTCAAAAGGATGTAATGAAGACTTTTTTATCAGTGATCTTCACATTGACCATTTCAACGGGTGCACTTTATATTAAGAATTGGAATATGGAGTAGAAGAGATGGCAAGCGAAAAGAAACGGATTGAAGTGGTTGCGGCGGTCATTTGCAGAGACAACGAGGTTTTTGCTACGCAGCGCGGCTGCGGAGACTATAAGGATTGGTGGGAATTCCCGGGAGGGAAGGTTGAGAAGGGCGAGATGCCTGAACAGGCATTGGCCAGAGAAATCAGTGAGGAGCTTGCGGCGGAGATCACTGTCGGGGATCATCTCACAACGGTTGAATATGACTATCCGGAATTTCACCTATCCATGGCTTGCTATTGGTGCAGTATCAAAGCGGGACATTTGACGCTTCTCGAACATGAAGCTGCCAGATGGCTGCCGCTTCATGATCTGAGGCAGGTGAACTGGCTGCCCGCGGATATACTGGTAGTCGAATCAATAGAAAATAGTTTGCGCAGGGGTAACTGTTCAGGACAGCCCGAAGCACTTGCTGCTGAGGGCGTATGAAAGCGTAAATGAAGTGGCATCGGGCGATTCAGGATGCGAAGCATCGCCCGATGCGTAACTGTTCAGAACGGGTTCTGAACAGTTACGCGCAGGGCTGGTGAAGCTCGGGAAATAGGTTTAATGTTATCTGTGAAGAAGATAGGATTAAATCCTGGAGGAGGACAATGATTAAAGTATATTGCTACAGCAGGTGCACCACCTGCAGGAAAGCCCTGAAATGGCTTGAGGAAAACGGGATCGAGCATAGAGTCATTGATATCAAAGAGGATCATCCCGACGAGGAAACATTGCGGGAATACTATGCTTTAAGCGGTCTTCCTCTGAAGCGTTTCTTCAATACGAGCGGCCTTCCCTACCGGGAAATGGGGCTCTCGAAAAAGCTGCCCGGGATGAGTGAGGACGAGCAGCTGGCTCTGCTTGCAACCGATGGAATGCTGGTGAAACGCCCGTTGGTGGTTGGTGACGGATTTGTCATGACTGGGTTCAAGGAAGCGGAATGGGCGGCAAAGCTGAAATGAGGAATAGTTGAAATGAGGATGTGCTGACATTTCATGCCATGGGTACTGTCTGGGACTCCATGCAGGAAGAGGGTTAAGATCAGTCAATGAGCAGGGAAATACTTCATGATTCAGATATCAGAGAGCCTCTGTTTGAATTTCTGGAAGAGAAGCTTGGTAAGATCCGTATCCTTGAGGAGAAGCAGACAGGGAGAGCCCGGGCGGATGTCGTCATGGTTACGGAGCGATATCTGTATGGGATTGAGATCAAGAGCGATGCGGATACTTACACCAGGCTGAAGAAGCAGGTCAGATATTATGATCAGTATTATGACCGGAATGTCGTAGTGGTGGGATCCACGCATGCGATGCACGTTTCAGAGCATGTCCCGGAATGGTGGGGAATCCTGTCGGCTGAATGGATCAACGGATTGATCGACTTCTATGTGGTCCGCAAGCCGCAGAATAATCCGAAGGTTCTGGGAGAAAAGAAGATCACAATTTTATGGAGACCGGAACTGAACCGGCTTCTCGAACAGAATGCGCTTCCCGCATATAAGCGGAAGAGTAAGCTTTTTGTTCAGAAGAAGCTGCTGGAGAAGGTACCGGGAGATGTTCTCTGGCCGATGGCAATGGAAGAACTGTTTGAACGTGATTATAATACGATTGGTGAAGAGATAGAATCTTACAGGAGGGAAGAACATGGAATATGGTGATCATACAGATGCGCGGGGCGTGGAGCCTTTTGACCAGAGCTATGGGCTTGGCTATCAGGTCGGGCACGGTGACTGGTCCCCGTTTGCGCGGGTGAACCGTCTGCGCAGGACCTTCCTGGATCGGCCGTATGATATCGATGTTGAGCGAGGTCGTCTGTTCACTGAGTCATTCCGGGCACATGAAAATGAAAGCGCGAAACTGAGGAATGCGTATGCATTTGCCCATGTCCTGGACAACGTGACCCTGTACATCTACGACGATGACCTGCTGGTGGGGGAGATCGCAGCTCCGGCGAAAGCGTCTCCGCTGTATCCGGAGTTTTCGACAGCCTGGATCAGGGATGAGATCCTGCATCACCCCTTTGAAGAGCGGGAGCATGACCAGTTCTATATCCGCTCTGAATCAGACCGTGAGGAGATCCTCCGCCTGTGTGATTACTGGGAAGGAAAGACGGTGGCTGACCGGATTGAGGCCAGCCTGGATGAGGATCAGCTGAAGGGCTCAGAGGCGGGGAAGAAGATCTTCCAGACGAATCTGTACCACTATGCAGGCGCGGGCCATCTGGCGATCGATTATCCGAATCTGATGCGGGTGGGATTTTCAGGGATCCTGGCACGCGCACGTGAGAAGCTTGCGGGCTTGTCCAAAAGGGATCCGGAGTATCCCGCGAAGGAAGAATTCTACCGCGCGGTGATCATCGAGCATGAAGCAGTGATCCGTTATGTGGAGCGTTATGCTCAGCTGGCGGAGCGTATGGCAGGAGAGGAAGACAGGAAGGAGCGAAGGGAAGAGCTTCTTCAGATCGCTCAGAACTGCCGCGCCGTGGCAGGCGGGGCGCCTGGAACCTTCTGGCAGGCGCTTCAGCTGTTCCAGATCGCAACCTCCCTCATCCAGGTGGAGAGCAATGGACATTCCATCTCCTACGGGCGGATGGATCAGTGGCTCTTTCCGTTCTATCAAAAGGACATGGAGCGCGGAACCATTACAAAGAAGTTCGCGCTGGAGCTTCTGGAGGTTCAGTATGTGAAGCTGAATAATCCCACCAAGCTCAAGGACCGTGGGAGCATGGCCGTGCGCAACGGCAGGGGCTTTGGCGGAGAGAGCCTGACCATCGGCGGTGTGGACAGGGACGGGAAGGATGCGGCCAATGACCTGACCTTCATGATGCTGGAGGCATCGGTCCATACACGGATGATCAATCCCTGGGTGTGCGTGCGTATGCATGCGCATACACCCTATGAGCTGATGATCAAAACGGTGGAATGCATCCGGGCAGGCTATGGCCACCCGAAGATCTTTAACGACCGGACCGCCATCCGGGCGATGATGCGGAAGGGCTGCTCTGAGGAGGAAGCGCGGGATTACTGTGTGGTCGGATGCGTTGAGCCTGATCTGCCCGGCAGGGAGTATGGGTGGCATGACGCAGCCTATGTCAACACGGCCAAGATCGTAGAGATGGCGATCAATGGGGGCCGCTGCATCAACTGCGGGCCGTCCTGCCCCAGGTGGGAGCGCTGCGGGGCACTCGGCAAACACTTAGGTCCGGACACCGGCTCCCTGAAGACATTCGGAAGCTTTGAAGAGGTTCTTGCGAGCGTGGACGCGCAGTTTGAATACTGGGCGGATCAGATGTGCAGCAGCCTGAACCTGATCGACCTGGCGCACCGTGAGCGTAAGCCGGTTTCGTACGTCTCGGCCTTCTATCAGGATTGCCTGGAATCCGGGAAGGATCTGACGGAGGGCGGAGCGAAGTATAATGGGACAGGACCGCAGGCAAGCGGCCTTGCGACCTGCGCGGACAGCCTTTCATCGATCCGGTACCTGCTCTTTGAACAGAAGATTTGTACAGGTGAGGAACTGCTTGAGGCACTACGGGACAACTGGGAAGGCCATGCGTATCTGTACGCACTGGTGAACAGCTCGAAGGTCCCGCATTTTGGAAATGACGATGACCGGGCGGATGAGCTGTTTACATGGCTGTTTGAATGCTACTGCCGGCATATCAGCGGCAGAAAAAACCCAAGGGGCGGCGAGTTTCGTCCGGGGGTCTATTCGGTCAATGCAAATGTCGCCATGGGACTGGGAACCAGCGCTTCCGCCGACGGCAGAAAAGCAGGCGAGGCAATCTCGGACAATATGGGGCCGGTTCATACCGTCCGCGCATCCCACGATACCTGCGGACCGACCGCATTGACGGCATCAGTATCGAAGGTGGACCAGAGCCTCGCCACCAATGGCACGCTCCTCAATATGAAATTCCCCCAGGAAGCAGTCAGCGGCACAGAGGGACGGGACAACCTCGCAGCATTCCTGCGCAGCTACCTGGAGATGGGAGGCATGCATGTCCAGTTCAACATCATGAGCTCCGAAACCATGCGCGCCGCGCAGAAAAAACCGGAAGAGTACCGCGACATGCTGGTACGCGTCGCCGGCTACAGCGCATACTTCGTCGAACTCGGGATCCCCCTGCAGAACGACCTGATCCAGCGGACTGAGCTTCATTTTTGATCATTCGGTTTCAAGTCACGCCCTGGCCAGGTTGCAGTTCAATGCCCGGACGGTCAGGCCATGGATTGCGTCGGAGGGCCGCTCGCGCTTATGTCCTCGCGTAGCGGTACTAAGCTCATGCTGCGCCTTCGGCTTGCATTCGCTAAGTACCGACGCTGCGGATGCCCTCCTCGTACAATCCATGGCCTGACCGTCCGGGCATTGAACTGTGATCTGGCCAGGGCGTGATTTGTCACGACTCTCAATTTTCTATTGTTTGAATAATTGCCTTTAATGCATTAAAGTGATATACTACTCCCTGTATCACCCGGCACTGCCGGGGAAGGGCTGCAAGACGTCGATGTCTTGGGCGGTACCAGACCGGGGAGGATCCCGGAAAAAGAGGAGGGAAAGCTTATGATGAAGAAACTGGCAGCTATGACATGTGTCCTGTCGATGGCTCTGTCCGGAATGGCGATGGCGGACAGCGTTACGATCGGTGTCTTTGAACCGGCATCCGGCGATAACGGCGCAGGCGGAAAGCAGGAAGTGCTTGGCATGCAGTATGCGAATACCGTGCAGCCGACCGTTGAGATTGATGGGAAAGAATATGATGTTGTGCTGAACATCGTTGATAATGAATCCTCTACGGATAAGGCGACTTCCGCTGCGACGGCTGCGGCGGAGGGCGCGAGCGTTGTACTTGGTTCCTATGGCTCCGCTGTTTCGATTGCTGCCGGTGATATCTTTAAGAGCGCCGGTATCGGAGCGATCGGCGTGACCTGCACGAATCCGCAGGTGACAGAGGGCAATGACAACTATTTCCGCATCTGCTTCCTGGATCCGTTCCAGGGCACGGTTCTTGCGAACTATGCGAATGAAGCGATCGGCGCGAAGAAGGCATATGTCCTGACGAAGCTGGGCGACGATTATTCCGCAGGCCTTGGCCACTATTTCAGTGCGGCCTTCAAGGATCTGGGCGGAGAAGTGATCGAGGAGACATTCCCGCCGGAAACAGCGGATTTCACCTCCTATATCACAACTGCGAAGAATGAAGGCGTGGACGTGATCATGGCTCCGACCTCCACAGAGGCTGCGCAGCTGATCATCGAGGCCGCCTCTACGCAGGGCGTCACGGTTCCGCTTCTTGCAGGCGATACCTGGGACTCCAACGTCATCCTGAGCGCTGCTGAGGGGAAAGACATCGAAGTCTTCGTCACGACCTTCTATCAGGAGGGTGCGGATGAGAAATTCGATACCGGCATCAAGGAATATATCAATGGTGATTCCACTGCCCTGGCGAACAATGGCGGCGACGATACCATCGCGGCGGTTTCGGCAATGGGATATGATGCTTACTTCGTTGCGCTTGAGTGCCTGAAGAATGCCGGATCTACCGCTCCTGCGGATGTCCTGGCAGCGATCCCGGCTACCACGTATGACGGTGTGACCGGCCATATCGAGTTCGGTGAGAACGGCGATGCGGTCCGCAGCGAAGCGGTGGTCAAGAAGGCGAACAACGAGACCGGAGAGTGGGAGTTTGTTGCGACACAGGGCGTCAGCAAGTGATTGATCTGCAATTCCGAATCGTTGCGTGAAAGACTGCTGTAGCAGTTCATGGGTCAGAGAACCGGAACTGTTACAGCTGTCATTGTATATTGCATTCCCGTAAGGCAAGGCGCTGAGTGCCTCCCTGGCTGCACTCCGGCAGGGGGTGAAGGGGCTTTGGCGCTGATGTCGGGAAGCGGCTGCATTTCAACTCAGATCCGGGTGAGGGTATCATCCGGCAGTCAAAAGGATTTCTCATGGATTTTTGGTCTAAGAATTTACCCTATCTGCTTGCCGGCGTATCGGTAGGCGGGCAGTATGCCCTGATCGCCATCGGCTATACGATGGTATACGGGATTCTGCGTCTGATCAATTTCGCCCATGGCGATATCTTCATGGTAGCGGGACTTGTCACGATCTATGCGAGCACGGTCATGCCGCTGTATCTTTCGATTCCGCTGACGATCCTTGTCACGGTGATCCTTGGCATGCTGATCGAACGCGTGGCCTACAAGCCGCTTCGCAATTCCCCGAGGATGTCCGTCATGATCTCCGCGATCGGCGTGTCCTATCTGCTGCAGAACCTTGCCCTGTATATCACGGGTGGTCTTGCGCAGGTCTATCCGACGATCCCGTTTATTTCGAATACTGTCACCATCGGTTCCGCGACGACGAAGGTGGTTACGATCCTGACACCGATCCTGATGATCGTTCTTGTCGTGCTGCTTATCCAGCTGATCAATCATACGAAGATCGGCATGGCGATGCGCTCGGTGTCCACGGACTTTGAGACAAGCCGGCTCATGGGGATCAATGTCAACAGGGTCATTTCCATGACCTTTATCATCGGTTCCTTCCTCGCGGCGGTCGGCTCGATCCTTTATTTCACGAATTATCCGTCGGTCATTCCGACCTCGGGCGGCATGCCGGGACTCAAGGCATTTGTTGCTGCCGTGTTCGGCGGGATCGGTTCGATCCCCGGAGCGGTCATCGGTGCCATGCTCATCGGCATCGTCGAGAATCTGATCAAAGGTGCCGGATGGACGACTTTCTCGGATGCGTTTACCTTTGTTCTGTTGATTATTGTTTTGCTGTTTAAGCCGACCGGGCTGTTCGGCGAGGCGGCTACGGACAAGGTCTGAGGAAGGAGGATCGATATGACGAAGAAAAAAGACCTCATCTTTTCCCTGATCCTCCTTGCTGCGGCGATCGTTCTTGTTGCCGTGCTTGACAGGACACTGCCCCAGACGGGAATCATCATGACAGTCCTGAAGAAGGGCTGCATTTATTCGCTGGTTGCAGTCTCCATGAACCTGCTGAATGGCTTTACGGGACTGTTCTCCCTGGGTCAGGCCGGGTTTATGCTGATCGGCGGTTATACCTACGCGATCCTGACGATCCCTGCGGCGGACCGTGCAAGCGTTTACCAGTATTTTGACGGCGGCATTGTACAGTTCTCGATCCCGTTCTGGGCAGGGCTGATTTGCGCGGGACTGGTCAGCGCCGCTCTTGCATGGCTGATCGGACTTCCGGTTCTTCGCCTGAAAAGCGACTATCTGGCGATCGCGACCCTGGGATTTGCTGAGATCATGCGCGCATTTTTCCAGTGGGATACCCTGGGGCCATTGACCAATGGCTCAAACATGCTCCGGAAGTATCCGAGCTTTACCACGCTGATGTTCCCGTTCATCGTGGCGGCGATCTGCATTGCGCTGATCGTGATGCTGATCAATTCTTCCTTCGGACGGGCGTTCAAGGCGATTCGGGATGATGAGATCGCGGCGGAGGCGATGGGGATCAATCTTGCGCACCACAAGCGCATGAGCTTTTGCATTTCCTCCTTCTTTGCAGGTGTCGGCGGGGCTCTTCTGGCTATGTACCAGACGACGATCCAGGCGCAGGCATTCAAGTCGAATATGACATATGAGATTCTGCTGATCGTCGTGATCGGCGGGCTCGGGTCGGTGACAGGGTCTGTGGTGGCTACCTTCCTGTTCTATGCAGCGTCCGAATGGTGGCTGAGATTCCTGGATTCTCCGCTGGTGATCGGGAATTTTCAGGTTCCGCTGCTGCGTTCCGGTTTCCGGAAGGTGGTGTTCTCCGTTGTCATCATGCTGATCGTGCTGTTTGCGCGGCAGGGGATCATGGGGGATCATGAGTTCTCACTCTCAGGCCTGATGAAGCTGTTTCGGCGCAAGAGAAAGGAGGCATCCGCAAAATGAGTCAGTCTGATGCGAATGTGCTCCGCCTTGAGCACATCACAATGCAGTTTGGCGGTGTTGTCGCGGTAAATGATTTTTCCATGGAGGTCAACCGTGGTGAGATCGTTGCGCTGATCGGGCCGAACGGCGCCGGCAAGACGACGGCGTTCAATGTGATCACGGGTGTGTACGAGCCGACAAACGGCATTGTTTATTTCAACGGGACGCCCATCGTGGAGAACCACCCCCGCGGGAAGATGAAGAAGCTCTATCAGGGAGACAGCGCGCTCATCTATGATAAGGTCATTTCCCAGACGCCGGATAAGATCACCAGGCTGGGCATTGCCCGTACATTCCAGAACATCCGTCTGTTTAAGAAGATGACGGTTTTTGAAAATGTGCTGATCGCGCGGCATCTGCGTTCGAAGGCGAATTTCATGAGCGCGACGCTGCGCCTGAACGCGGCCGAGGAGCGTGCGAACCGGGAGAAGACACTGGAGCTTCTGAAGCTGGTAGGGCTGGAAGCGAGCAAGGACGACCTGGCGACCTCGCTTCCTTACGGGAAGCAGAGAAGGCTGGAGATTGCGCGTGCGCTTGCGACAGAGCCGGAGCTTTTGCTGCTTGATGAACCGGCAGCAGGCATGAATCCGCAGGAGACGCAGGAGCTGGCAGGCTTTATCCGGGAGATCAAGGAACAGTTTCACCTGACAGTCTTTGTCATTGAGCATCATATGGATCTGGTCATGGAGATTTCAGACCGGATCTATGTGCTGGATTTTGGGCGGATGATCGCTGCGGGTACACCGGCGCAGATCCAGTCGGACCAGCATGTCATCGATGCATACCTGGGCGTGCAGGAGGAGTAGGATCCCGGATCTGCCTGAGGGGATCATTGCAGGAAGAAAAGGATAGATAGCATGGGGAAAAATACGAATCACGCCGAGGCAACCGGTAACACAGTCGGTACGGTGGGCAGTGTCTCAGCCGGCTGGGATCATCTTGGAAAGAGAGGGGATGGCCCCGCGCGGAACCTGCTTGAGGTGCGGAATCTGAGGGTTTCTTACGGAGGCATCGAGGCTGTGCGTGATATCAGCTTTGATGTTCCGGAGCATGAGATCGTGACGCTGATCGGGGCGAACGGCGCGGGAAAGAGTTCTACGCTGCGTTCGATCGTCGCCCTGGAGAAGCCGGCCGGCGGCTCCATCCGTTTTGATGGAAATGAACTGACCGGCATGGGAACGGAGCAGATTGTTAAAAACGGGATCACACTGGTTCCGGAAGGACGTCGTGTGTTCGTGAACCTGTCAGTTTATGAGAACCTTCGCATGGGCGCATACCTGCGCAATGATGACCTCCAGTCTGATCTGGACTGGGTGTACTCCCTCTTCCCGCGCCTGAAGGAGAGAAGCTGGCAGGCTGCGGGAACACTGTCAGGCGGTGAGCAGCAGATGCTGGCGATTGCGCGTGCACTGATGAGCCGTCCGAAGATGATCATGATGGATGAGCCGTCCCTTGGCCTGGCGCCGATCATTGTTCAGGAGGTTTTCGATATCATCCGTGAGATCAATCAGATGGGCATGACGATCCTGCTGGTGGAACAGAATGCCAACATGGCACTGAAGGCTGCGGATCTGGGATATGTCATGGAGACCGGACAGATCACGCTCTCCGGAGCAGGCATGGATCTGGCGCAGAATCCGGTCGTCAGGGAGGCGTACCTCGGAAAAGCCCGTGGGTGAGCGAGGCCTGGCAGAGTGCTCCTTTCCTCTGAGAGACAGATTTTTCGCATAATGAACAGCACCGGTTCTGGGATGGAATTCCGGAACCGGTGCTGTTTTGCGTAATCAGTCAGCCGCCCTGCTGACAGAAGGATCAATTGAAATGTACCAAATAACCGTTCTGAACAGTTACTGTACCAATTGAAAGGGTTGCCTGAAAGGTTGCCCGAAATGGTTACCGGGAGGTCTTGGAAAGCTCCAGCAGCTTTGCCTTGAGCTCTGTCTCCATCTTTGCCATCTCCTGTTCCGCGGTCTGGCGCTTCTGGCGGCCTTCCTCCTGGATCTTGAGCACATCGTCCAGGGTCGCGATCAGTTCGGCGTTTGTCTTCTTCAAGGTCTCGATGTCAACAATGCCCCGTTCGGACTCCTTCGCCGTCTCGACAGAGGCGGTGTGAAGCTGCTCCGCGTTCTTCCGAAGCAGGTTGTTGGTCAGCTCGGATACCTCATGCTGTGCCTTTGCTGCCTGGTTCGAATGCTCCACGCCCATGGCGATGACCATCTGATTCTTCCACAGAGGGATCGTATTGACGATCGTGGACTGGATCTTCTCCGCCATCAGAGTATCCGCATCCTGCACCAGCCGGATCTGCGGGCCGGTCTGGATGGCGATCTGGCGGGTCAGTTCAAGGTCATGGAGCTTCTTCTCGAAACGGTCACACAGGGCACCGAGATCCTTCGCTGCCTGTGCATCCTGCGCGTC
>CAMJIC010000040.1 GCA_946405675.1 uncultured Clostridia bacterium | reverse complement strand
CCCTGGAGGGTATCAGTGGAAGAAAAGTGTTACCTTTTTGGGGTTCAGATCAATGTGCGTTTACATCTTCCCGAAAGTCTGCTAATTTATAATCAGAGATACTCAAATTTTACAACAACTACAGGGAGGGGACAAGCCCTCTTTGTCTAATTCACCTAACCGGAAAGCCTGAAAAGGGCTGCTTTATGTTCATAATTGCAAATGAGAAATGCGGGTGATAAACTGTTGGTACTGGGAGGTGACATTATGATTCTGATCAAGAATGGGACGCTTGTTTCGCCCCTTGGAAGCCGGAAAGCGGATATTCTGATCGATGGAGAGAAGATCGCAAGGATCGCGGAACACATAGAAGTGCCGGGGGAGTGCCGTATAGTGGATGCGGCGGGAAAGCTGGTTTTTCCGGGCTTCATTGATGCCCACACCCATTTTGACCTTCATGTGGCAGGCACCGTGACTGTGGATGATTTTGCTTCCGGGACAAAGGCAGCGATCGCAGGAGGGACGACAACCATCGTGGATTTTGGGACGGCCTACCCGGGAGAGACCTTGAACGAAGGGCTGGATCACTGGTTTGAAAAGGCGAAGGCAGGATGCTCATGCGATTACGGATTTCATCAGACGATCACAGAGTGGAACGATACCATCAGCGCACAGGTGGAGGACATGATCGAACGCGGGGCAAGCACCTTTAAGATCTATATGACCTATGATACGCAGATCGATGACTGCACCATCCTGAAGGTCCTGAAAAGGCTGAAGGAATGCGGGACGACGACAGGGTGCCACTGTGAGAACAGCGGGCTGATCGATGCCCTGCGGGAGGAGGCGGTCGCTGACCCTGAAAGACGCAGGGCTGTGCGTTCCCATTACCTGACACGACCTGCCGCGGCGGAGGCGGAGGCGATCGGCCGGTTCTGCCATCTTGCGGAGGTCGCGGATGAGCCGGTGATCGACGTGCATCTGACCTGTGAGGAAGGGCTGGAGGAGATCCGTGCGGCCAGGAGGCGAGGCCAGAAGGTTTACGCGGAGACCTGCCCCCAGTATCTGGTGATGGATGATTCCCTCTACGAGAATGCTTCCTTTGCGGAAGCTTCCAAATATGTCTGTGCGCCTCCTCTTCGGAAGAAGTCAGATCAGGAAGCGCTGTGGAAGGCCATCAAAGACGGGGAGATCCAGACGGTCTCCACGGACCATTGCTCCTTCACCACACAGCAGAAGAAGCTTGGGGAAGATGATTTCAGGAAGATCCCGGGAGGGATGCCGGGTGTGGAAACAAGAGGGACTGTGATCTATTCGGAAGGAGTCGCGAAGGGGCGCATTTCCCCGGAGAAGATGTGTGAGGTTTTGTGCGAGAACCCCGCCAGGCTCTATGGCATGTACCCACGCAAGGGAACGCTGTCAGAAGGATCAGACGCCGACATTGTGATCCTGGATCCTTCCAGGCGGCAGGTGGTAAGTGCAAGCACGCAGGTGTCGAAATGTGACTACGCGCCCCTGGAAGGAATGGAGCTTTCCTGTGTGATCGATGAGGTATACCTGCGGGGATGCCTTGCAGTGAAGGACGGGAAAGTGATCTGTGAGAATCAGGGAAGATATATCAAACGGTCTAAGCCGGAGTTTTTCTGACGGCAGGAATCATATACCCGTGAACGAAAAAGATTGCCGATAGAAACAGATTACTGTACCCATATGCGCATTGGCTCGAAATGGCGCGGGAAAAGAATAACGTGAGTGAGTATAGTAACTGTCATGGCATGCCTGGAAAGTACAGAATGGGAGGTATCTAATGGTAACGGATCAGCTTGTGATCGTGCGCGGAGGCGGGGATATTGCCACCGGCACCATATGGGCATTGAGACGGGCGGGCTTTCCGGTGCTGATCCTTGAGAGCAGCCGTCCGACCGCGATCCGCAGGACGGTCGCCCTTTCGGAGGCGGTATACGAAGGGAAGGCCTGTGTCGAGGATCTGGCCGTGACCCTGGCACATAACCTGGATGAGGCGCAGTATCTTCTGTTTCAGGATCAGATTGCAATGATGGTGGATCCGGAAGGACACGCGATCCGGGATATCATTGATACACAGGAGAAGTACAGTGAATGGGATACCGGCCTGACGACGCTGGAAGGAGGCGGAAGGCACCTCTTCCTGACAGCGGTCGTAGACGCGATCCTTGCAAAGAAGAATCTTGGGACGAAAAAGGGAATGGCACCCTTCGTGATCGCTCTGGGACCTGGTTTTACAGCCGGGGAAGATTGCGACGTGGTGATCGAGACGATGCGTGGACACCGGCTGGGAAGACCCATCCTGCAGGGATGCGCCCTTCCGAACACCGGTGTGCCGGGGATGATCGCAGGACATGCGAAGGACCGTGTGCTCCACAGCCCTTCCGAGGGCATTCTCCATGCCAGGGCGGACATTGGGGACCTGGTACAGGAAGGACAGACGATCTGTGTGGTCGAGGCACAGGAAGGAGCTCAGGAGACTGAGGTACGCGCCCCCTTTACAGGGATCCTCAGGGGCCTGATCCGGGACGGTTTTCCGGTGACAGAGGGATTCAAGATCGCGGACATTGACCCGAGGCAGTCTGAGCGGGAGAACTGCTTTACGATCTCGGACAAAGCACGCGCAATCGGCGGAGCAGTGGTACAGGAGCTGGTAGGGTTTGCCGCACGTCGGGCGGTGGATGAGACCTGAAAATGGATGAAACCTGAATATGGGTGAATTCTGAATACGGATGAAACCAGAGTGCGGATGAAACCTGAATCTGGAAAGGAAAAACTGCTTATGGAAACAGTGGGAAAGAGCTTTACGCGGGTAGATGCCAGGGGCAAGGTGACAGGTGAAGCGAAGTATACGAATGACCTCATGCCGAAGGATGCACTGTGGGCGAAGGTTGTGCGTTCCACGATCGCAAATGGTGTTGTGAAGGCGATCGATATCAGTGAGGCGGAGAAGGTTCCCGGTGTGGTGAAGATCGTCACCTGCTTTGATGTTCCGGATATCCAGTTTCCGACTGCGGGTCACCCCTGGTCTGTAGAGGCCGCCCATCAGGATGTCCCTGACCGCAAGCTGCTCAATACCCGGGTGCGCCAGTGGGGGGATGAGATCGCGGCGGTCGTGGCAAAGGATAATGTGGCTGCGGAGCGGGCAGCCCGGCTGATAAAGGTGGAATACGAGGAGTATGAACCGATCGTGACCATCGAGGAGGCATTGTCCGAGGGCGCGACACCGCTGCATCCGGACATCCGCAAGGACAACATCTTTGTCCACACATCCTTCAAGACGTCCCCGGATTTTGATTATGACGAGGCAAAGAAAAGAGCCATCGAAGAATACGGGGAGGAGAACCTGATCGAGGTTTCTGAGACCCTGCGCACCCCCAGGATTGCGCACTGCCATATCGAGGTATGCACCAGCTGGGCTTATGTCGATACAAACGGAAAGGTGACGGTTGTCGCGTCCACACAGATTCCTCACATCATGCGCCGCGTCATTGCCCAGGCGCTGGGATGGCCGGTGGGCAAGGTGCGTGTGATCAAGCCCTATATCGGAGGCGGGTTCGGAAACAAACAGGATGTAATCGATGAACCGTTGAATGCGTATCTCTCCATCGCCTGCGGCGGAAGGTGTGTATGCCTGGAACTGAGCAGGGAAGAATGCGTTTCCCAGACGAGGACGCGCCATGCCTGCAAGGGAGTCCTGAGGGGACTTGCGACGAAGGATGGAAAACTTCTTGCCAGGGAAGGTGACATTTACACGAACAAAGGGGCTTACGCTTCTCACGGCCATGCGATCACGGCCGGGATCACAACGAACTTCAAGGACATCATGCATGATGAATACGGATGCCGGTCAGACGGCTATTCCGTCTATACTTCATCGGCGGTGGCCGGCGCGATGCGTGCTTACGGCGTTCCTCAGGCGGCATTCCTCGCGGACTGCCTGACGGATGACCTGTGCGCGAAGGGAGGCTTTGACCCCCTGAAATTCCGCATGGACAACTGCGTCCCCCCGGGATTCGTGGCTAGCAATGGCATCACCTATTATTCCTACAGCCTGAAGGAATGCATGAAGCGCGGCGCGGAATTCATTCACTGGGACGAGAAGCGCAGAGCGTATGCCAATCAGACAGGCCCTGTGCGCCACGGGGTGGGAATGTCGATCTTCATGTATAAGGTGGGCGTCTATCCCATTTCCCTTGAGACCTCCAGTGCACGGATGATCCTGAATCAGGATGGATCGATCCAGGTCGAACTGAGCGCAACGGAGATCGGGCAGGGAGCGGATACGGTCTTTTCCCAGATGGCTGCTGAGACCACCGGGATTACGATGGACAAGGTGTATATCATATCGACACAGGATACGGACGTGGCTCCCTTTGACACCGGCGCCTATGCATCCCGCCAGAGCTTCGTGACCGGGAAGGCTGTGAAGAAATGCGCCCTTGAGCTCCGGGCAAGGATCCTGGATTACGCGTCCTACATGCTGGGCCGGCCTGCGGAGGAGCTGATGATCTGGCAGAACAACATTTGTGAGAAGATCCATACCGGGGATGCAGCAGAAGGAACTCTGCATGGAGATGGGACTTTGCAGGGGGACGGACCGGAGGCTTCCGTCTGTGCGGCAGGCACCGGCACCGGAAATCAGGCGGCGGGAGAAGCGGCTGAGAACAGCGCCGAGGCGAATGCCCGCAAGCTTGCATTTGGCGGATCGTATATCGACAATACACGAAATGACGGATCAAAGGGGGAGAGCGCGAAGTACAGCGCATGGCTGGACGGTGAGGTGAAGGAATATGACATCCATGACCTTCCAAACGGCGAGGCGGCGATCCTGCGCGATACCGGGGTAGAGAAGGATGTGAAGCCCGGGAAGGTGCTGCTGAGCATGCAGGAGCTTGCCATGAATGCATTTTATTCTCTGGATCGTTCGGAGCATATCACGGCGGAGGTGACGAACCATTGCAAGGAGAATACCTTCGCTTCCGGGTGCTGCTTTGTTGACCTGGAAGTGGACATGCCTCTTGGCAAGGTGAAGATCAACAACATCATCAATGTCCATGATTCCGGAACGCTGTTGAATCCGAAGCTGGCTGAGGCCCAGGTGCACGGTGGCATGTCGATGGGTATCGGATACGCGCTGACGGAAGAGCTTCTGTATGATAAAACAGGCCGTCCGCTGAATGCGAACCTCCTGGACTTCAAGATCCCCACCGCGATGGATGTCCCGGAGCTCCATGTGGAATTTCTGGAAATGGATGATCCGATGGGACCCTATGGCAATAAGGCGCTCGGCGAGCCCCCGGCCATTCCGGTAGCTCCCGCGATCCGCAACGCGATCCTGAATGCGACGGGTGTTTCCATGAAGGAGATCCCGATGACGCAGCAGAAACTGGTGGCGGCATTTCAGGAGGCCGGTCTCATCTGAGGAGAGAAGAGTATGTTTGATATCGAAGGTTATTATGAGGCAAAGTCAGTGGAGGATGCTGTCAGGCTGCTTGCGGAGCATGAGGATGCCCAGATCATCAGCGGCGGAACGGACGTGCTGGTCAAGCTTCGGGACGGAAAGGACGCAGGCGGGAGCCTGGTGAGCATCCATGAGATCAGGGAATTACATGGTGTACGGCTTCAGGAAGACGGAACACTGGAGATCGGCCCGGCGACGTGCTTTACAGACCTGACGAATGATCCTCTGATCCGGCGGTATGTCCCATACCTTGGCGAGGCTGTCGATACGGTCGGCGGGCCGCAGGTGCGCAATCAGGGGACCATCGGGGGAAATGTATGCAATGGGGCGACCTCCGCGGATTCTGCGGCAACTCTCCAGACCTTGAATGCGGTAGTGGTGCTGCAGGGGACGGATGGCATCCGGCGCGTAAGCGTGACAGAGTTTTACACAGGCCCTGGCAGGACTGTGCGCCGCCATGACGAGGTCTGCCGGGCGATCGAGATCAGGCCGGAGGATTATGCCGGATTTACAGGCTGCTACATGAAATACGGAAAACGTGCTGCCATGGAGATCGCGACACTGGGCTGTTGCGTGAGGGTAAAGCTGGACCAGGAAGGCCGGACGATCAAAGAGGCGAGGATCGGATATGGTGTCGCCGCGCCGACCCCGATCCGTTGCCCGGTGACGGAGGCAGCGCTTGCAGGATGTTCTGTGGAAGATGATCGGATCTATGAGATGATTGATTCCGGGGTGCTCGGCGAAGTCAGGCCGAGATCCTCCTGGAGGGCTTCAAAGGAATTCAGGATGCAGCTCATCTCCGAGATGGCCAGGCGTGCACTGAAGGAAGCGATCCGGCGCTCCCTGAACGGGGAAGCTCCGGGAGTCGCGGCGCAGGATGGGAAAGGCGGTGATCAGGCATGCTGAATATCGTTCATATGTGGGTCAATGGAAATGAAGTTGAGCTGGCGCACGATCCCCGGGAGAGCCTTCTGGAGACACTGCGGGACAGGCTGAACCTGACTTCCGTGAAGAAAGGATGCGGTGTCGGAGAATGCGGAGCCTGCACAGTCCTGATCGACGGGGTTGCGGTGGATACATGCCTGTACCTGACGATGTGGGCGGAAGGCAAGCACATCCTGACGACGGAGGGTCTGAAGGGTCCGAATGGGGAACTGAACCCCATCCAGCAGGCATTCATCGACGAGGCAGCCGTGCAGTGCGGTTTCTGCACGCCGGGCCTGATCATGACGGCGGTGGAGCTGGCGGGAACCGGGAAGAAGTACACCAGGGATGAACTCAGGAAGCTGATCGCGGGGCACCTGTGCAGGTGCACCGGCTATGAGAACATCCTGAACGCAATGGAGAAGATCTGCGGAGCAGGTTCATGAGGCTTGCTTCTATCACACCTGCCGTTGCAAGCTGCACCCCTGCCAGCGGGCCGTGATTTGAAATCCCCGCAAGCCTTGACATCCGCTGCTTACCATGATACCATCTTAATGCTTTATCACATTAAAGTGATAATCAGGAGAAGGACGGCGAATGTGCCGGTGAAGTGTAATGGAGGATGGTTATGATGAAGAAGGTTCTTGCAGGTGTTCTGTGTACGGCAATGGCGGTTTCCGCGCTTGGCATGGTTTCGTTTGCGGATGAGACAGAGGCGGGGTCTGCGGGACTTGCGACAGATGGGAAGTTTGTTGTCGGGTTTGACGCGGAGTATCCGCCCTATGGTTACATGGATGACAACGGTGACTATACCGGGTTTGACCTGGAGCTTGCGGGTGCGGTCTGCGACCTGGAGGGATGGGAGCTGGTTGCAAGGCCGATTGACTGGGATTCCAAGGACATGGAGCTGGAGTCCGGCAACATTGACTGTATCTGGAACGGCTTCACCATGAATGGCAGGGAGGACAGCTATACGTTCTCGGTTCCGTATGTGGATAACAGCCAGGTGATCGTAGTGGCGGATGATTCCGGGATCGAGTCCCTGAGCGATCTGGAAGGAAAAGTCGTAGGCGTACAGGCTGACTCCGCGGCGCTTGCCCTTCTGGAGGAAGACGGCGATCAGGCGGATCTTGGAGCGACGTTCGGGGAGCTTCAGCAGTTTGGCGATTATAACACAGCGTTCGCTGAGCTTCAGGCAGGATCTCTGGATGCGGTTGCCATCGATGTTGGTGTCGCGAATTACCAGACCGCCGGAAGAGAAGGATATTCCATCCTGGATGAGAGCCTGAATTCCGAGCAGTACGCGGTGGGCTTCAAGAAGGGCAACGATGTCCTGTGCGAGACCATCAATTCTGATCTTGCCGTTCTTCTTGAGAATGGAACCTTTGATGAGATCGCTGCAAAGTATGAGGAGATGGGAATTCCGTCAGACATGCTCTGCCTGGCCGAGAGCCTTGGCGTGAAAGCGGAGACCGAGGCGGAATAAAGCATCCGGAAGTGTTATGAAAGAAGCTGACGCTGACAGATCAGAAAACTGATACAGGTTTTTCCGGGACTGGCATGGACCGTTTATCTGGTGGGAGACTGCGGGCCATGCCAGTCCCATTTGAGTATATGGACAATCGATTGGAGGCAATATGAGTTTTCAGGTAATGATGCAGCAGCTGGGGGGCGGGCTTTTGAGATCCATCGAGATTTTTGCCCTGACACTCCTGTTCTCCCTGCCTCTTGGCCTGCTGGTCTCATTCGGGCGGATGAGCAAGAACCGCGTCATCCGGTCGATCGTATGGATCTATATCTCCGTGATGCGGGGGACACCCCTGATGCTGCAGCTGCTTGCTGTATATTTCGGACCCTTCTATATCGGAGGCCTGAAGCTGGGGGCAACATGGCGTTTTACGGCGATCATCATCGCGTTTTCGGTCAACTATGCGGCGTATTTTGCCGAGATCTACCGGTCCGGAATCGAGTCCATGCCGCCGGGGCAGTATGAAGCCGCAAGGGTCCTGGGGTATTCGAAGGGAAGCACATTTTTCCGGATCATCTTCCCCCAGGTAGTCAAGCGGATCCTTCCTTCAGTGACAAACGAGGTTATCACCCTGGTCAAGGATACGTCCCTGGCTTTTTCCCTTGCGTACGCGGAGATGTTTACGATCGCGAAGCAGATCGCGGCGAAGGAAACAAGCTTCATGCCCTTCCTGGCAGCGGCCCTGTTTTACTATGTCTTTAACGCGATCGTTGCGTTCGGAATGGAACGGATCGAGAAAGCGATGAATTATTACACCTGATGGACGATAAATGAGTATACCTGATGGAGGTTGCGGCATGGCACTGCTGGAAATGAATCATATCCGTAAGAGTTTCGGGGGACTGGAGGTGATCCGGGATATTTCCCTCAAGGTAGACAAGGGAGAAGTGCTGTCGATCATAGGGCCTTCCGGATCGGGCAAGTCGACGATGCTCCGCTGCGCGACGATGCTTGAGACGATTGATGCGGGTGAGATCTGGTACATGGGAGAGAAGGTGGCCTGGGTGGAACCCGATGGCAGGAAGGTATATCCGAAGGGGGAGCAGCTGAAGAAAGTGCATTCCTGCTTCGGGCTTGTGTTCCAGAATTTTAACCTGTTCCCCCATTATTCGGTCCTGAAGAATATCGTGGATCCCGTGGTGCATAACCAGAAAAGGTCCAAGGCGGAGGCAACGCAGGAAGCGATGGAGCTGCTGGCGCGGATGGGACTTGCGGATAAGGCGGATGCCTATCCCTGCCAGCTCTCCGGAGGGCAGTGCCAGAGGGTCGCCATCGCGAGGGCGCTTGCCCTCAACCCCCAGGTGCTGTTTTTCGATGAACCAACCAGCGCGCTGGACCCGGAGCTTACCGGCGAGGTGCTGAAGGTGATCCGTTCCCTGGCCGACCTGCACATCGCGATGGTGATCGTGACCCATGAAATGAACTTCGCGAGAGAGATTTCAGACCACGTGATCTTCATGGACAAAGGCGTGATTGCTGTGGAAGGATCCGCGGAGGAGGTATTCAAAGCGGAGAATGAACGCATGCGCGCCTTCTTCGGGAAGCTGAACCATTGAGAGGCGCAATGTCATTCAGTGGTCACTGTTCAGAATCTGTTCTGAACAGTGACGCATCGGGCGATGCTTCGCATCCTGAATCGCCCGATGCCACTTAATTTACACTTTCATACGCCCTCAGCAGCAAGTGCTTCGGGCTGTCCTGAACAGTTACCGCTGAAGAACCTGTCATGGAATAACATGCACATCCAGCCTGTCTTTTCATCCGATCGCACAGTTCAAAAAACAATCCATAGGGAGAGCCCGGGGAAGAACCTTTCAGAAGAGTCCGCCCCGGGCTCTTCGGCGGCTGGGAAGCAGAAACTGCATGAATTTGGGTGTGGATTGTGACTTTTTATTCCCGGATACAATGTCCGGATGATTGACGCTTCAATTCCGACATGATTAAATAAGTATAACGATCCGTTTTCCGGTGAAAACCGCGAAGATTCCAAGTCGCACCCGCTGGCGTGGGCGTGACTTGGAATCAGCAGCGTACGCTTCACCGGAGATAAGACAAGTATATTCAGAAAGCAGCTTGATCAGCTGAGGCGGTGAAGCCTGGGGTTTTATCATGTCGGGTAAATGGAATTTCAGACATTATTATGATGTCGCTGAGGTCAACAAGTGTCTGTTGTGTCATGAACCGCCCTGTGAGGCCGTATGTCCTCATCATGTTCCGGTGGGAGCGATCCTCCGTTCCCTATACCTGGAGGATTGGATGGGAGCTTCAGGGAAACGGTGCGATTCATGTATGAACTGCGATGCGCCATGCCAGAAGGCGTGCGTGCTGACCGGGCATCAGCTGCCGGTCCGGATCAGGGAGGTTTTTACCGCATTCCAGATGGAGACAGAAGAGATACTCCCGAAGCACGTGATGGAAGATGTGGATCTTTCCAGCGATATCTGCGGAGTGAAACTGGAGAATCCGTTCCTCCTTTCTTCCTCTGTCGTTGCAAGCAATCTGGATATGCTCAGGAGGGCTTTTGCGGCAGGCTGGGCAGGGGCGGCGTTCAAGACTATCTGCAGCTTCCCCCAGCATGAGGCATCTCCCAGATTCTCAGTCGTCAGGAACCATTCCCGCGCCTTCTTCGGGTTCAAGAATATTGAACAGCTCTCCGACCACAGCGTGGAGGAAAACATGGAGATCTTCCGGACCCTGAAGAAGGAATTCCCGACCAAGGTGATCGTCGCGTCCATCATGGGAAGTGATGAAGAGGAGTGGACATCCCTGGCAAGGCGTTGCGAGGAGGCGGGGGCATCCGTGATCGAATGCAACTTTTCCTGCCCTAACATGGAAGATGACAGCCTGGGCATCACGATCGGCCAGTCGGAGGAACTGGTGGAGCGCTTTACAAGGGCAGTCAAAAAAGGGACAAGCCTGCCGGTCCTTGCCAAGCTGACACCGAATGTCACCGACATGGTGCCCCTGGCCCTTGCCGCGAAGCGGGGAGGGGCGGACGGCATCGCAGCGATCAATACGATCAACTCCGTGACAGGCGTCAATATCGATACACTTGTCGCGGAACCATCCGTCCAGGGGAAGTCCATAATCGGCGGTTACTCCGGGGCTGCAGTCAAACCCATCGCCCTTCGGTTTATGGCAGACCTGTCCAACTGCGAGGAGCTGGAAGGGATGCACCTGAGCGGGATGGGCGGCATTGAAACATGGCGTGATGCCCTGGAGTTCATCCTGCTGGGCGCGGGCAGCGTCCAGGTGACAACTGCCGTGATGCAGTACGGCTACCGCATCATAGACGACCTGATTCAGGGCCTGAGTGAATATCTGAAGTGCCAGGGATTCCCGTCTGTCCACGCATTGATTGACCAGTCTGCTCCGACGATCGTCAGCCATACGGATATCCAGAGGGACAGGATCTTCTATCCGATGATCAGGGCAGACCGGTGCTGCGGGTGCGGCAGATGTTACATTTCCTGCATGGACGGAGGCCATCAGGCCATCGCATTTGACCCGGCATCAAGAAAACCGTCCATCAAGGGGGCGAGATGTGTCGGGTGCCATCTATGTGTCCTTGTCTGCCCGGCCCATGCCATCGACATCTCGCCGAAGTCTGTCAGAAAAGTCAGGAAGGGTTGAGACGGCCCTTTTTCTGAATCTATCGTATAACTACCATAGCAGGGAACATCAGACAGATTCTCTGGGCTGAAAAAGGTTACCATCAATTAGATGCATACGGCAGACGCATACGGTTTTCGCGCTTGACTCGGATCAGGAAAACATGTAAAGATTACATGTGAAGAAAACCTGAAAAGGAAGCATGTGGAAATGAAGGAGGAGGTATCTTGATGAAATCACGATGGAAAAAGATGACTTGCGCCCTTGCGGCAGCATGCCTGTTGGGTACGGCTTCCGCTCCTTTTGTACCGGCAGATGACATTGCCCCGGAAACGGAGCGCAAGGCCATTCCGGAAGGGCAGCTGACCATGGAGGAGATTGACAGGATCAGCCAGGGGAAGGCGAAGGTTTATACCCATGACGGCCTTGTGACCCTGGTGGATGGTTCCTGCGCCAGCGAAGCGGTGACAAATATGGAGGAAGCCGGGAAGGTGGCGGATTCCATGGTCTATCTTATGGGCGGGGACGAGACGACGCGGTTTGACCCGTGGGATACATTTACAGATACCATCGGAAACCATTACTATGTTTTCCATCAGGTTTACGGTGACCATACGGTTCAGGGCGGGGCCGTGAAGATCATCACGGATCCTGACGGGCAGATGCTTGCATTTTCCGGTTCCGTGGAGGCTGAACTGCCGGAAGCCAACCAGGGCGGGATCGCGAAAGAGGAAGCGGAGCAGATCGTCCTGGAGCATGCAAAGCAGATGCAGCAGGCTGCGCCGAAGGTGATCGAAGAATGGACAAGGGAGATCATACTTCCAGATCTTCTGACCGTGGATATTGAGTCCGATGACACCGGTGCCCGGTATGTATGGGCAGTGTATACGGCCAATACAGGCGACGGTATGGGAGGACGGGAAAGCCTCCCGTACCTGGCGCACTATGTGACGATGGCCGGGGAATACCTTTACAATATCCCGACCATTACGCCCGGAGACAGCGCAGGCTCCACCGGATTTGAGACAGACTATCTCTTTGAGTTCATGGAGAGCGTGCCCTATACCGGTTATGTAGATCTGTCCGACGGGACGGAACAGAAGATCACGGTGGATGTGATGCGGGACAGGCGTACCGGCATGTATTACCTGGGGAACCTGGAGCGTAAGATCGTTGTAGCGGATTGCCATGAGTTCCTCTATAACGACGGGCAGGTCGTCCTGGAGTACAGCCCCGATAACCTGGAGTGGGATCAGGTCGGGCTGAAGTCCCTCTACAACTACTGCCTGGCATATGATTACTACAAGGAGATCGGCTGGATGGGGGCGGATAACAAGTCTACCCCGATTCTGATCCTCAATAATTACTGTGATGAGAATCACATGGGGATCGATAATGCATGCTACTGCGGATACCTCCTGGGATGGCAGATCTTTGCGGCAAGCCAGGCCAATGACCTGTCTCAGTGCATCGATGTCATAGCGCATGAATTTACCCATTGTGTGACCCATACGGCAATGACCTACAATGCCTACATGAATGACTACGGCGCAATCAATGAAGCGATGAGCGATATCCAGGGCCAGTTCTGCAAGATGATGAATATTGGAGCGGAGAATACGGACTGGATCCTCGGGGAAGCGTCCCTGATGCCGGCGCGGAGCATGAAGGATCCCCACAGGTTCAAGCAGCCGGAGTATGTCTGGGACATCTACTATGTGGAAAATGCAAAGGAGCCGACCGCGGTGAATGACAATGGCGGTGTGCATGGCAACTCTTCCTTGATGAATAATATTGCCTACCGCCTCTGTGAGGAGGGAGGCATGTCATTGGATGAGGCACGTGCCTACTGGTTTGCGGTGGACTGTACGATGGTGCCGAAGACGGATTATGTCCAGCTGAGTGAGCTCCTTCCTGTAGTGTTGAAGAATCTTAAGATGGAGAAGTATCAGGAAGTACTGGCAGACGCGATTGAAGCTGTACGGATCAGCGATACGTCCATGCCGGAGCAGTTTGGAAATCATCAGGCACTGATCACCCTGGAGCTACCGGACAATGAAGTCATGACGGACAGCAACTGGATGCTCCAGACCATGACGATCGATGTAGACCGCCTGGTGGACAAGATCACCACGTACCGCAGGATGATCGACGAGGGAGATTACAGTTTCCTGCCGGAGGACTGCCGCAATGAGGTAGGAGCCGTCATCGAGATCGTGAAGCAGACAACCAGGGAGGAAGGGCTGCTTTCGCTGCTGACGGATGCGGCACTGTCGATGTTCCTGGCACCTGAGGAAGAGACCGGGGCGCAGCCTGAGACGGAAGTGTCCCCTGAGATGGAGGAGGAACTCAAGCGAGTGTTTGACTCTTTGCGGGGCTGGCTCAGGGAAGAAACAGAAGGAATCATCGGGCAGGGCAATGCTTCAGCCGGCCAGGATGGAAGAACGATTAAAACGGTTTCTTATTCCGGTTATACCATCCCCATCCTGATGCATTTGCGTCAGGTGGAAGGCAGTATGACACAGGTTGACCAGGTTGCCACGGCTGTCCTGATCGGTTCCAGATGGTATGACATCAGTGCTTTCTCCATGCTTGCTTCGGGGGAAGGACAGACAGAGGATCCGTTGGGCGATTTCTTTAATAATGAGAACGTCAAGCAGGTGATCAATGATGTATCCGATGCGTTCACAAATATAGAAAGCCTGGAGGACATCCCTTTGCTGGTCGTCACGAAGATCAGGGAGGGGGAGGTCAACGAGCTTCCCGCTGCCGGGCTGGATACGATCACGCTTCCGGACACTCCGCCTGTGGACATGCTGGCATCTGACCCTGTGACCGAAGGTCCCAAGTCCAGGCCTGCCAGGGCGGAAGATGCCAGGGGAGAAGAGACCATGGACACGGAAGAGTCAGAAGTCCTGGAACTGGCAGCTTAAGGATCTTTCAATGCAACTGTTCAGGACAGTTCCTGAACAGTTACCTCTCAACAATGACAATGAACTCCGGGAAGTGCAGCAGGCACTTCCCGGAGTTTTTGAAAGTTCTGT
>CAMJIC010000039.1 GCA_946405675.1 uncultured Clostridia bacterium | reverse complement strand
CGTGTCGATGAACTGAAGGGAACCGTCGTTGTATGCGTTGTAGATCGCGGTATCATCCGCGCTCAGCATGAAATTGATGGAATCCAGGGTTACCTTGTCCGCATTCCAGTAGTTCGGGTTCTTCTCATAGGTCATGGACTCGTTGTGCTTCCATGCGGTGCAGGTCATCGGGCCGGAGGTCACGAACCCGCTCTCCAGTGCCCATGCGCCGGGGTTCTCGCCGTTCGGATCAGCCTTGGTGACTGCCTGCTCCGGAACCGGGAAGAATGCCGGGAACGCGCACAGGTCAAGGAAGTACGCGCAAGGCCTGGTCAGGTGGCAGGTGAAGGTCAGGCCGTCATCAGAGGCCTCAACGCCAAGGGTGCCGTCATCGTTCCTTACAAGGTTCATGGAATCACACAGATAGCTGTAGTCAGCAGCGGTGTTCGGATTCGCAAGGCGGTTCCAGGAATACACGAGATCCTCGGCATCCAGCTTCTCACCGTCCGACCACTTCAGACCATCCCTGAGCTTGAAGGTATAGGTCAGACCGTCCTCGGAAACCTCAGGCATATCCGCTGCCAGTTCCGGGATCAGCTGTCCCTCCTCGTCATACGCAAACAGACCGGAGAAGGAAAGGATCGCCAGGCAGGCACCGTCTACCGAACTGTTCAGGGCAGGATCAAGGTGATCCGGCTCAGAAGCAAGGTTCGCGTTCAGCTTATTCCCCGGAGCATTCATATACGCAAAATACTTGAATCCGAACAGGTTGGAATACAGCCCTTCGCACTCAGGCTTCAGCATATAGATGTCGTTGTAATAGTAGATCGGAATGACAGCCCATGTCGCCATCAGCTCATCCTCTGCCTCATGCATCAGAGCTTCACGCTTGGCAAGATCTGTCTCAGCGTAGATCTGGGCAATCTTCTCATTGTAACCATCCCAGTCCGGAGCCGCTTCGCTGCTCTTCTTGGAAGGCTGAGCCGGTGCCGCGGCCTCTGTCTCAGCGGCCATGGCAGTCATCCCGAGGGAAGACAGCACCATCGTGCTTGCCAAAAGCGCAGATACCATACGTTTCTTCATACTTTCCTCCTCCTTATAAATAATACAAACTGTAAAGCTATTCCCCGCAATTACGGAATTCCATCCCGTATCCTGCGGCTGCAGGATGCCATGCCCCGACGATTACAGAGCTGACATGTCCGTACAAACTGTGATTATACTACATCGCCCGTGAAATGAGAAGCAAATGTAACTGTTCAGGACAATCTGAAGCCCTTGCCTGTTACAAGTCATACCCCTGCCAGCGGACCGGTCTGTGGGTGCAACTTGTTACCTCTGCTTCTGGATGCGTATGAAAACGAAAATAAAACAAATCACTTATTCCAGCACGCAACCATATGCCCATTTCCCCGGTCTGTGAGCTTCGGCATCTCCTGGGCGCACTGCTCTGTCGCGTACTTGCATCTGGTCCGGAACGGGCAGCCGCTTGGCATATGCAGGGGGCTTGGCACATCGCCCTCCAGAATGATCCGCTTGCTGGACTTGGCAATCTTCGGATCCGGGTACGGAACCGCGCTCAGAAGGGACGTGGTATATGGATGCATCGGATTGGAATTCAGTTCGTCCGCATCCGCTGTCTCCACCATCTTTCCCAGGTACATGACCGCGATCCGCTTGGAAATATGATGCACCACCAGAAGGTCATGGGCAATGAACAGGTACGCAACGCCAAGCTTCTTCTGCAGATCCTCAAACATATTGATGACCTGAGCCTGGATCGATACATCCAGCGCCGATACCGCCTCATCACAGACGATGAAGCGGGGATTGGTCGCAAGCGCACGCGCGATCCCGATCCTCTGCCGCTGCCCGCCGGAAAACTCATGGGCATAGCGTGTCGCATGCTCCGCGTTCAGACCGACCAGCTCCATCAGATGCAGGATCTGTTCCCTCCGGTCCGCCTTGCTCGTGTAAAGATGATGGACATCCAAGGGCTCCCCTATAATATCTTCTACCGTCATTCGCGGATTCAGGGAAGAATAGGGATCCTGGAATACCATCTGCATGTCCTTGCGCAGGCCAAGGATAGACTTGTCATCCACTCTCTTTCCGTCAAAAAATACATCCCCGTCCGTTGGTTTATACAGCCGGATCAACGCCCGGCCAACCGTCGTCTTCCCACAGCCGGACTCTCCCACAAGCCCAAGGGTCTCCCCCGGCTTGATCGCGAAGGTCACGCCGTCCACCGCCTTCAGCGGCGTCGTGGAAAACAGTCCCGTCTTGATCGGGAAATACATCTTCAGGTCATTTACCTCAACCAGGTTTTCCGGGTTTGGCTTATAGTTCATATTCATATGTTCTGTCCTCCCGTCATGTCCCGGATCCCGGTGCCTCGACATGGATCATACCAGCCTCGATCTCTGCCTGGATCGCCTTCCAGCAGGAAGCCAGATGTCCGTCCACCGTCCTGGTTTCGGGCGGCTGCTGTTCCAGGCAGATCTTCATTGCCGCGTCACAGCGGGGACAGAATGCACAGCCCTTTGGCATGTTCAGCAGGTTGATCGGTGTTCCGGAGATCGGCTCCAGTCGTTTCCCCATCGAATCGATATTCGGGATCGAGCGGAGCAGTCCCTTTGTATACTCATGGCAGGGGCGGTAGAAAATATCCTCCGCGGTTCCCCGCTCACAGACCCGCCCGCCGTACATGACGATGATCTCATCCGCCATCTGCGCGATCACGCCCAGGTCATGGGTGACCATGATGATCGCCATGCCAAGCTTCTTCTGCAGATCCTTCATCAGCTCGAGGATCTGTGCCTGGATCGTCACATCCAGCGCAGTGGTGGGTTCATCCGCGATCAGGATATCCGGCTCGCAGGCAAGGGCCATCGCGATCATGACTCTCTGACGCATGCCGCCGGAGAACTCAAAGGGATATTGATGGATCCGCTTCTCCGGCTCATTGACCCCGACCAGCTCCAGCATCTCAATGGCACGTTTTTCAACCTCCTTGCCCGTGCGGTTCGTGTGAAGCTTGATTGCCTCCTTCAGCTGGAATCCGATGGTAAAGACCGGATTCAGGCTGGTCATCGGATCCTGGAAAATGATCGAGCAGCACTTCCCGCGGAAATCGCGCATCCTGCTCTCCGGCCACTTTGTGATATCCTCACCCTTGTAGAGGATCTGCCCGGACTTGATGGACCCGTTCTTTTCCAGGATCTGCATGATCGAATATGCGCTGACTGATTTGCCGGAGCCTGATTCGCCGACGATCCCAAGGATCTTGCCTGCGGCCAGGTTAAAGGAAACTCCGTTGACCGCCATCACCTCTCCCTTGTCGGTGGCGAAGGTCGTGTGGAGGTCGACTACGGACAGAATGTTTTTTTCTTCAGCCATCTCTCTTACCTCCTCAGCTTCGGGTCAAACGCGTCTCTCAGGCCATCGCCCAGCAGATTGAATGCCAGGGTAATCAGGCCGATCATGAGCGCCGGGAAGACCAGCTTATATGTGTATGTCGTGATGCCGCTTCTGGCCGCGCTTGCCAAAGAACCCAGGGAAGGCATGGGAGCCTTGACACCCAGTGAAATAAAGCTCAGGAAGGATTCCGTGAAGATTGCCGACGGAATCTGCAGCGCAGCGGAAATGATGATGACGCTGATGCAGTTCGGCAGAATATGGCGGCGGATGATGCGGCTGCTCTTCGCGCCGCTCACCTTGGCTGCCAGGACATATTCATTCTGCTTGATGGTCAGGATCTGTCCCCTGACCAGCCTGGCCATGCCGACCCAGTACAGAAGCCCGAAGACAATGAACAGGGAGATCATGTTCGTACCCAGTCTTGCCAGGATCCCGTTTCCGTTAAACTTCAGCACCTCATTGAGGACGACGGACAGAAGGATGATCATCAGAAGATCCGGCAGGGAGTATATGACATCGACGATCCGCATCATGATCAGGTCGACCTTCCCGCCGAAATATCCGGCGATCGATCCGTACAGAACGCCGATGATCAGGACAATCGCACTGGCAAACACGCCCACCAGCAGGGAGATCCTTGTTCCGTAGGCCACGCGGACAAAGTAGTCGCGGCCAAGCTCATCTGTTCCCATGATGTGCGGGAATACCTTCCCGCCTTCGTCAATGTACTGCTGCTCCAGCTTGGAATAGGTAAACGGAGCCATGTTGGTCGCGCTCTTATCGCGCTTCCCGTTCACCGTAATGATATCGGAATAGCTGTAGGGCACGACGATCGGGACGATCGTAATCATGAGGATGATCAGGATCAGCACAACGATACTGAACATGGCGAGGGGATTCCGCCTCAGCTTCCGCATTCCGTCGCGGAAGAAGGATGTGGATTCGCTCATGACCTCCGCCTGATGCTTCTCCTCATCTGTTGCTTTCTCAAATTTCTGAAGATCGATCTGCAAAGAGAGCGGATTCTTCTTCGGCATCTTGTTGACATCGTAAGCTTCTTTTGCCATTTCGCTCCCCTCCTTAACCCAGATTGATACGCGGATCGATCACCTTGTAGACGATGTCCGTCAAAAGGTTCATCGTGACCATGAAGACCGCCAGAAAGATCGTGACACCCATGATCATCGGGTAGTCACGGTTCGTGATGCTCTGTACAAATTCCGCGCCCAGTCCGCCGATGGTAAAGATCTGCTCCACGACCAGGGAACCTGTCAGGACCGACGCGATCATCGGGCCAAGATAGGTGACGACAGGGATCAGCGCATTCCTCAGGGTATGCACAAACAGAACCTTCCACTGGGCAACGCCCTTGGCGCGCGCTGTGCGGACATAGTCCTGCCCCATGACGTCCAGCATGGAGGTCTTGGTCAGCCTGGTGATATAGGCTGCCGGGTACATCGCCAGAGAGATGACCGGCAGAACCAGGTTCTGGTGATCCGGGCTCCATGCCTGTACCAGGCCAAGCCTTACGGAAAAGATGACCAGAAGGAATGAGCCGAGCACAAAGCTTGGGAGCGACGTGAACAGCGTGGACAGGAAAATGATCAGGCGGTCAGGCCACCGGTTCCTCTGCAGTGCCGCGATGCTGCCGAACACGACGCCCAGCGCGACCGCAAGCAGGACAGCCAGGACGCCCAGCTTGGCCGATACAGCGAACTTGGAGCCGATCGTGTCCGAAATTTCACGCCCGGTCTTTGCGCTGACGCCGAAATCTCCATGCAGAAGATTTCCCATATAGATCAGGAACTGCTGTCCTACCGGCTTATCCAGATTAAACCGCTTCTCCAGCGCTGCCTGCACCTCAGGTGACTTTGCCTTCTCCCCCGCGAACGGCCCGCCCGGTATCGCGTTCATCGTGAAAAATGTGATGAAACATACGATAAAGATCGTGGCGATCGCAAGAAGGACTCTTTTGAATATGTATTTCGCCATATCCTGCTCCTTCTAGCTGCTTGGTTTATAAATGAGTGTATCTGCCTGATATGTGTGAACATCCATTCTTCAGACAATGAAGCTATTATAACTTTTTCACTTTCACGCGTCAACTTGATATCACGCCATTACATACAAACTGTGATTCTTCACACCCCCGCCGGCATGCCGGTCTGTGAGTGAACCTGCAGCCTCATCGGTCATCATCCCGGATCGCCGCCGCATCAAAGAACTGGCTGAAATAGCCCGGGGCGTTGATCAGGGTGTAGCCGTCGATGAATCGCCTGGTCATGCGCAGGTACGTGTCGCCGAGTTCCCGGAAGTCAGTGTCGCCCCACAGACCGCACAGGTAGCAGAAACCGTGGTTGACAAGGTAGTCCAGCTTTTCTCCCGGATATTCGACCTCAGCGCCGTAGGGGTAGAACAGAATGTCTGACGGTCCGGTCAGGGATCCTACGTTCCTGAGCCAGTCATCAATCTCCCCTGAGAAGGTTTCCATGCTCATGTCATTCATGTAGCTGTGGGACCAGCCGGCGCAGGCGATGCTCCATCCGTCGGCACGCAGGGCATCGGCAATGTCCTTGACGGTCTGGTCCTGTCCCTGGGACAGGGAGGAGGATGGCTGGGCGGATGCGTCTTCCCCGGATGAGATCTTATAGCCAAACACACCCTCGCTTCCGGATACGGAGACGATTCCTCTGGCTCCCTTAAAGGAGAAATCCGGATGCTCTTCGATAAAGCTGTCCAGGATCGGGATGAAGTCATAGTCTCCCGCGGCATCATGCCCTTCGCTGTCGGTGTACTGTGCCTTAACCTCTCCTTCTTCATCCAGCACAAGCTTTGTCGCGATCCCGTCCCCGTTCTTGACGGTGCTGTAATTGAGGTTATCCTGGGACAGGACAATGGGCTTCTTCCCCTCCGGCAGCCTCAGGCTCAGCTCTTCCATGGACGAGGTGCCGCGCTCATCTGTGACCATTGCCGCGATGGAGTGGATGTCAATCAGCATATAGCCCTTATCATAAAGGCTCTGGAGGATATCCCTGAACTCATCGCAGGTTACCAGCGTGGTATTGTAGTCGGCAGCCTTTGCATCTCCATCGAATGCCATCATCGTGTCATAGATCAGGGTCGGGAAGCATAGATGCGGGATGTCTCCTGTCCAGTTCACCAGGCTGGAATCCCCCTTCTCGTAGCGTTCCTTTGCCTCCTGGAGCCGTGCATCCCTGGCCATCGAATCGGGAACCGCGTCCAGGACGGCGATGGCATCCTCAAAGTTGTACCCTTTGGCATAACGCTCCGCCTCCTGAAGCACCTCCATCAGGGAAGCCTCCTCCGATTCCGACTCTTCCAGAAGCTTTCTCTGTTCGGCCATCAGCGGTGTCTCCACCGGTTCATTGTTTTCGTATTTTCCGTCCGTCCCGATTGCCTCAGCGATCTGATAATTAATCTGGCTGCGGGTACATCCGCCAAGCAGCATGGCCATCCCAAGGGTCATGGAAATGGCTGCGGTGCGTATCTTCCTCTTCATGTTCTCCCCCGATCCGGTGCAGCTTGCTGTTCCGTTTCATTCTTTTGTGTTAAAAATCCACCTTCGTACCAGCTGCTGCGTCAATCCTTGCCAGCTCCAAACGCGTGTCTTGCAGTCAGTCGCCGCAGCCGGACACTGGCGTCCCTTCATCCGGCTCATTCAGCAGCAGGGACGCACAGTCCCTCCAGATCGATTTCTCCTTCAAATACGGTCACGGCAGGCCCTGTCATGAATACTGTATTTTTCTCCATATCCCATTCGATCTGAAGATCACCGCCGCGAAGATGGACTGTCACCATGGGGTCGGTCAGTCCGTTCAATATGCAGGCAACCGCTGTTGCGCAGGCTCCCGTCCCGCAGGCCCATGTCTCGCCGCTTCCCCGCTCCCAGACTCTCATGGTCACATTCTTCCGGTCATCCACATGGATAAATTCCGTATTCACTCCTTCCGGGAAAAACGGATTGTGCTCGAACAGCGGGCCGATCCCGCTGACATCAAACCCTGCAACATCCGCCACCTGGACGACACAGTGGGGATTTCCCATGGAGACACAGGTTCCTTTCATGGAGAATGCCTCCTTCAGCGGAATCTGCCCCTCGAGAATGATCCCGCCCCACGGCTTCCTTTCCTGCAGCGCAATCCCGCCTGGCACTTTCCCAAGGTCCACCGGAATCAAAGATGGGGCAAGGATCGGCGCTCCCATGTCCACGCGAACCAGGTCTACCCTGCCGTCCTTCTTATGAAGCTGCAGGCGCTTGATCCCTGCAAGGGTCTCCACGGTGATCTCATCCTTCTTGGTCAGGAGATGGTCACTGACATATTTCCCTACGCACCGGATCCCGTTCCCGCACATCTTTCCGCGGGAGCCGTCCGCATTGTACATCTCCATCTCAAAATCCGCCTGATCAGACGGATTGATCAGGATCAGGCCATCCGACCCGATTCCGAAATGACGGTCCGACACAAGCCTCGCAGCCTGCGCAGGATCCTCCGGCCGCTCCAGCGCTCCGTTCACATAGACGTAATCATTTCCGATCCCATGCATCTTGGTAAATCTCATATCCATCTCCAATCCGCCGCGTGTTTTGCCGCGGCCCCAAATCCTTCCTGGGTTGTAAGGATCTCTCTCGAATCAGTTTTTTTTACATTCCCTGGCCCGAAACAGGATCCGGTTCGTCCCCGCGTCAAGGTCTCTCCGCCCCTGAGAAAGAGAGGCATCCTCCTGATAAGCCGGACCCATTCCCTCCGGCTTCAGCCCTGCGCTGCGCAAAGCCTCCTCCACTTCCCGGGTGCGCCACGCACGTTCCCTGTGCGTCTCGAAGAACCGCTCATACATCCCGTTTTCACGCTGCAAAAACAGGGTCAGGTCATATTCATTGATCCTGGTCTCTGCATCATAGCTGTTTTCCCAGATAAAGCTGCATTCGTCCCGGGACTCGGCAAAGGTCTGATCCCCGCACAGCTTTTCATAATAGCCTGCGCTGTTCATATCAAACAGGAACAGGCCGCCCGGATCCAGATAATTGTCAACAAGCCGAAAGACCTTCACCAGGTCTTCCTGCGTGGTCATGTAGTTCAGGCTGTCACAGGTGGAAATGACGCAGCGCACGGTTCCGTAGAGCTCAAATTCCCTCATATCCTGCATCAGGTAAAGGATATCCAGGCCGCCCTTTCGCTCCTGCGCGATCTCCAGCATATCCGGGGAACTGTCAACCCCGATCATGTCATAGCCCGCCCGGGCAAGGCGCCTGGTCATCTGCCCAGTCCCGCAGCCCAGGTCCAGGACAAGGCCGCCCCCGATCCCATGGGCCTTCAGCTCCCGGACCAGGTATCCGGCCCATGCATCATAGGGCACCTCGTCCATGAAGGTATCATAGACACGTGCAAAGGTTTCATACATCGCTTCGTCCTCACCCGGCCGCATATACCGGTCATGTACATTTCCCCGCTCATCCTGCTGCATACATAAGGAATGGCTGATCCTGCGTCACCCGACTACATTCGCGAGGAATGCGTAAGAGAAGACCGTCATGATGACCGTTGCCATCAGTACGCCCAGGAGGATCGGTACGATCGCCTTCTTCCAGTCCATATCCAGAATCGTGGCAACCAGGGAGCCGGTCCATGCGCCGGTTCCCGGAAGCGGGATCCCCACAAAGAGCAGAAGCCCCCAGAACTCTCCGTACTTCATTCCATTGCTCTTTCTCTGTCCCCGCTCCTCGATCCATTCCGCAAACCTGTGAAGGGGCGTCTTCTTCATCCAGCGCAGAAACTTTTTCAGAAGAAGCAGGATGAAGGGAACCGGCAACACATTTCCAAAGACACAGATCGGGACGGCCACCCACAGCTTTACGCCGAGCAAAGCCGCCACCACCAATCCGCCCCTGCACTCCAGGATCGGAAACAGAGATACGATAAAGACCACCAGCTCTGCGGGCATCACCTTCCCGAGATTGGATGCAAACCATTGCGCCAACGCATTTGTCATAAAGCTTCAACCTCTCTTTTCAAAAATGAAATCAGCGCATCCATCTCGTCATCGGTTCCGATGGTGACACGCAGATAGTTATCGATCCCCGGCCTGTCAAAATAGCGCACGAGGATATTGCTCCGGCGAAGCCTCGCGAACAGCTCCCTGGCCGGAAGAACCGGGTGCGTCACAAACAGGAAATTCGCCTTCGAATCCGGGAAGGTAAAGCCCAGCGCAGACAGTTCTTTCTTGACCCTTTCGCGCGTGCGGATGATTTTAGCCGTGCACTCCCGGAACCAGGCATCGTCCCTGAATGCAGCGCAGCCGGCTGCGATCGCCGCTTGATTCATCGTATAGGAATTAAAGGAATACTTCGCGTCATTCAGGTAGGAGATCAGCTTCTTTGAGCCCACCGCGTATCCGATCCGCATCCCGGCCATGGACCTTGATTTGGAGCAGGTCTGCACCACCAAAAGGTTCTCGTAGGAGTCGATCAGGTTCAGCGCGCTGGAAGCGGGAATCCCGCTCCCCTCCCGGACAAGCTCCGCATCCTGGGCAAAATCGATGTAAGCCTCATCCACGATCACCACGACATGCCGGTTGTGGTCCAGGATCTCCCGGATCCCTTCCAGCCCCTTCAGCACTCCGGTGGGCGCATTCGGATTCGGGAAAATGACCCCGCCGTTTTCCTTGAAGTAGTCCCGATTCACGATCCCGAAGTCCGCATCCAGCTTCTGTGTCTCATAGGGGATGCGGAACAAATCTGCCCAGACATCATAGAAGGAATAGGTGATATCCGGGAACAGCACCGGCCTGCCGGAGGCAAAGAACGTGAGGAAGCTCATCGCCAGTACATCGTCTGACCCGACTCCGGCAAACACTCGGTCCGGGGTCACACCCACGTATGCAGCGATCGCTTCTGTCAGCGCGCCTGATGCCGGATCCGGATACCGGCGGATGGAATCCGCCTCCAAAGCAGACAGCGCCTCCAGGACGCCTGGCGACGGCGGATATGGATTCTCATTGGTATTCAGCTTGATAAGCCCCTGGATCTTCGGCTGCTCCCCGGGCGTATATGGAACCACTTTCCTGACATTATTTTCCCAGCTTGGCATATCTGTTTCTCTCTTTCTTTTGCGAATAGGGTAACAAGTCACACCCACATGCCGGCCCGCAGCTGCAGGTGCTTCGGGCTGTTCTGAACAGTTACCAAAAATCAATCATACAGCCCGCTATGCCCATGATTTCTGAGCTGCACAACCGAATGAAAATTCTGCGCGAAGCTGCGCAGGTTATTTCATGCCGGTTCCTTACCCCCGGTCAGGAGCCGCTCAGGAGCCGGCCAGGAGCCTCTCAGGAATCATTCTCCCCGGAACCCGCCAGCTTCTGCGCCTGGTCTGCCGCGATCAGCGGATCAATGAGTTCATCGAGATCGCCGTTCATGATCTGGTCGATGCGATACAGGGTCAGCTTGATCCGGTGGTCCGTGACCCGGCCCTGGGGGAAATTGTAGGTCCTGATCTTTTCACTCCTGTCTCCTGATCCGATCTGGCTCCTTCTTTCCTGTGCTTCGGCGTCATGCCGCTCCATCAACTCCTTCTGATAGAGAATCGAGCGCAGGATCTTGATCGCCTTGTCCTTGTTCTTCAGCTGGCTCTTCTCATCCTGGCAGCTGACTACGATCCCGGTGGGTTCATGAACCAGGCGCACCGCGGAATCCGTCGTGTTGACGCACTGTCCTCCGTTGCCCGAGGCGCGGAACACATCAAAATGGCATTCACTCAGGTCCAGCTCAAAATCGATCTCCTCCGCCTGGGGCATGATCGCGACCGTACACGCGGAGGTATGGATCCGTCCTCCGCTCTCCGTTTCCGGGACACGCTGGACGCGGTGGACGCCCGATTCATACTTCAGGCGGGAATAGGCCCCCTGTCCGTTCACCAGGAACACACACTCCTTAAACCCGCCGATGCCATTTTCATTGACACTGGTCAGCTCCACCTTCCAGCCATGAGCCTCCGCGTATCGAAGGTACATGCGGTAAACCTGCGCGGCAAACAACGCTGCCTCATCTCCGCCTACACCGGCACGGATCTCGACAACCACATTCCTGTCATCATTGGGATCCTTAGGAAGGAGCATAATCTTGAGCTTCTTCGTCAGGGCATCCAGCTCCTCCTTTGCCGAAGACAGCTCCTCCTTCAGCATCGAACGCATCTCCTCGTCATGCTCCGCCGAGAGCATTTCCTCACAGTCCCTGATCGTTTCCCCGGCCTTTTCCCAGGAATCGTAAGCCTGCGCGACCGGAATCAGCCCCGCCTGCTCCTTCATCAATGCCTGGAGCCGCGAAGGATCCTTCGCGCACTCCGGCTCAGAGAGCAATGAGACAATCTCCTCCAGCCTTCCTTTGATTTCTTTCAGCTGTTCAAACACTCAGACACCTCTTCTGTCCAAACACTCAGACACCCTTTTGTCCCAGTACGATCCGGTCAAGTCCTGCCAGGTCCTTTCTTACCCAGACCGATTCATATCCATAATCGTCAAACATCGATTTGACAGCTTCCCCCTGATCCGCTCCGATCTCTACGATCAGGCAGCCCTTGTCCTTCAGGTAGTCCTTCGCCCCCCTAAGGATCCTGCGGTAAAAATCGAGCCCGTCCGGACCGCCGTCGAGGGCCATGAGCGGCTCATGGTCGCGCACCTCTTCCATCAGGGAAGGAATCACGTCTGACGCGATATAAGGCGGATTCGACACGATCATGTCAAATGTGCCGGAAACCGCGTCGAACAGGTCGCCCTGCAGAAGCTCCAGCCGGCCGGACACGCCGTTTATTGCAGTATTTTCCGCAGCGACCGCAAGTGCAGCTTCCGACAGGTCGGCCGCCGTGCCCCAAAGATTACGCCCAAGGCGCAGAAGGCTTACCGCGATACAGCCGGATCCGGTGCACAGGTCGAGGAAATGCGCTCCTTCGCCAAGATGCGCAAGGGCTTCCTCCACAAGAAGCTCCGTCTCGCTCCTCGGGCACAGCACATCCTTTGTGACCAGGAACCTCAGGCCGCAGAAATACTGCTCGCCGGTGATCTGCTGCAGGGGGATCCGGGCGGCGCGCATCCGCACCTTCTCCAGATACTCTTCCGCGTCCGACAATTCCTCATCCCCACAGGCGTAGAACCTTGCGCGGCTCACCCCGCAAAATGACTGAAGCAGTAACAGGGCGTCAGTCGGATAATCGGGCACACCTGCCCCCTCCAGACACTTCTTCGCTTTCTGTACTGCTTCATTGATCGTCATATGTTTTTATCGAATCGTATAAAGATCATCACTCGGGCGCGGCTCGTCCGCCTCAGTCAGCTCATAGCTTGCCCCGAAGTTCTCGTTCAGGTATTTTTTCCAGTTGAATACGGCTTCAACCGATGCGATCCCGACTTCGATCTGGTCGTCATCAGGTTCCCGGGTCGTGAGTCTTTGCAAGAGCATCCCGGGCTTACTCAGGAAATTGACGCACTTATTGTCCGACCTTCCCGCAAGACGGATGAATTCAAATGATACGCCTGCGATCACCGGGATCAGCAGGATCCGGATCACGATCCTCAGACCAGGGTTGCTTGTCCGGATGAAGAAAAAGAAGATCACGCTCACGACCATGACGATCAGCAGGAAGCTGGTCCCGCACCGCTTATGCTGGCGGGAGCTCTTGCGGACATTTTCGACATTCAGCGCAAGGCCGTGTTCAATGCAGTTGATGCACTTATGCTCCGCGCCATGGTACATGAAGGTTCTCTGGATATCCTTCATACGGGAGATCAGGAGCAGGTATCCAAAGAAGATAGCCATCCTGAGGACCGCCTCGCACACAGAGATCAGGGATTCCGAGCTGGTGACCAGCCTGAGCGCTCTTGACAGAAAGTACGGCAGCATCATGAACAACGCGATGGACACCGCCAGTGAGAAGATCAGGGTAAATGTCAGCAGCACGGAATTATTGGAATCGGAAGACTTACCGTTCCCGGAATCTTCCCGTTCCTTCAATTTCTCCCGCTCCTTAGCCGCGTTCTTCTCCGTCTTTTCCAGCAGCTCCTGCGCCTGCTGCTCTTTTCCTGCGCTGCGAAGTTTTTCCGCCTTCTTTTCCGCTTTTTTCTTTTCGTCCGCCAGGCGCTCTTCAAGCTCCTTTTCCGATTCTTCCGCAAACAAGTCAGCGGAGAACATCAACGTCTTCATCCCCAGGTAAAGGGAATCGATGAAGCTGCATACGCCGCGCAGAATCGGGATCTTATTGACCCCCTTCCATGGGATCACCCCACGGTATTCACCGGTTTTCACGGTGATCTGTCTGTCGGCGGTGCGCACGGCAACCGCCCACTTCTCAGCGTTGCGCATCATGACGCCTTCCATGACCGCCTGTCCGCCGATATTGGAATACTTCATAACTTTACCTCTGTATCAGGCACGGAAACTCGATCTGACCACCGCTCATGCACGAAGCAGTTTCCAAGACACGTCCAGTGTCCCGTCTCAATGACTTTTGCATGAATAACATCATCTTGAATTCATCTGCTGCGTTGTTGTCAGTCGCCGCAGCCAAGTCAGGTTCTGATCTCAGACTGGCCGTGAAACAGTGACTTGCTCCTGCCATGGTGATGGTTCCTGCCATGATAAGAAAAAGGGCTGAGACCCTTCAGCCTCACCCCTCCTTGCCTTATCCTGATCAATTCTGGCTAAGACCGTACTTTCTGTTGAACTTATCGATACGGCCGCGAACCTGAGCTGCCTTCTGCTGGCCGGTATAGAACTGGTGGCATGCAGAGCAGATCTCAACGTGGATCTCCGGCTTTGTGGAACCGGTCGTAAATGTATTCCCACAGTTGCAGGTTACCTTTGCCTGATAATATTTTGGATGGATTCCTTCTCTCATGATTATCACCTCTCTCGTTGGAATGTGAACTGCTTACGCGCTTCGTGTGAGGCGAAGGCGTCGCTTCCCGGACCATCCGGGCAACCCCCGCAAGTCCATGCGGTTCTCTGTGCGCCGGTCCCGCCACCTTAAGCGGGATTGCGTTCGGGCTCCCGGACACAGCAAGGGGATTATAGCACGCTGGCCTCTGCCTTGCAAGGACTATTTTGACAGCCCCAGGGCCATGAATCAGGAACTGTTACAGGTCACACCCCCGCCAGCGGGCCGGCCTGTGGGTGTGCCCCCTCCTTCATCCAAAACCCGCTTCGCCGGGCTAACGACTAACTCCGACTAAGCGGCCGGGATATTCAGCGTACGATTTCTTCATACCCCGGC
>CAMJIC010000038.1 GCA_946405675.1 uncultured Clostridia bacterium | reverse complement strand
GGATGCGAAGCATCGCCCGATGCGTAACTGTTCAGAACAGGTTCTGAACAGTTACGCAGTGGCCTTGTGTTCGGTATGTGTCTTGTGACATTTTTCACGTGATCGGAACGGAGCAACCGGTCATGCCTCCATGGTGATATCCCACAGGCAGATGCTGTGGACGGACAGATGAACCTCCAGCTCCAGGTCATTCTCTGTTTCGATATAGGTGGTAGTCTCCAGGGGCCTGCAGGTCTGGGACAGGTATTCTTTCATCTGCGGCTTCAGGAGATGGATCCTTCTGAGGTACCTTTCCTCTTCCAGATTGGAGGCGGTCAGGCCCGCGAGCAGGATATCATGCAGGCTGCCGTGGGAGCGGTCCAGAATGTACCTGTGGATCCGGTATACGCCCGGCTCCACTCCTGTCAGGGAAAAATGAAAGTCGATGGGCGTGCTGTCCTCGAAGTAGGAGTACATGTCAGTGATGGATATTTTTCTGGTTCCATGCAGCCTTTGCAGGTCGGCAGGGCGCACATAGTAATAGGTCAGGACCTGGTAGCAGCCAGGGCTTTTTCTGGTGACGCAGTAATGCTCCCCGCGGCGGATCAGTACAGGGCCGAGCTTCGACAGGAACCGATAGGCATGGTACCCCGGGAGGGGTATGCCGGACTTGTCCAGGAGGCTGACTCCTGCCTGCGGCCGGTTGGTCATGTTGGCGATGGAAAATGCGATGTCATTCAGCATCCAGTAACCTACCATCGGTGAGAATTCGCACAGCCTCAGGAGATTGTGGCACAGGAAGGTGGCCTGGTAGCATGAGGTATTGATATAGGTATCCGGGATCATGCAGGAGTTGAATTCCGTGATATAAAGCGGGATGTTCTCTCCAAAGATCCGGTCGATCTGCTCGATGACCCAGCTTTGCTGCCTGACCAGAGAACGCTCCACGGAAGTCAGGCTGCGGCGTAGCGTATCCTTCTGGGCTTCGTACTGCAGAAGGAAAAAATGTACCGAGATAAAATCCGGACGGATGCCGGCATCCCTGATCCGGTCAAGGAGCGCCAGAAAATCATCCGACAGGACGCCGGAGGATGTGCCGGGACCTCCGAAACGGCAGGAGGCCACGCGTTTATGAAGGATATCCTGTATCTGCAGGTAATCCTTGATGTACAGTTCGGGGGCAAGGCCTGCCGGGCAGTAGAACTCAAAGACCCAGCGTTCCACCCATCTGGGGTCAAAGCGGCTGCGCACGAATTCCAGAAAGGTATCCAGGCGGCCAAGATCCCTGGGAGTGTAGCGGAGCGGATGGGACTGCGTGTCGTCCCCCGTGAGCATTTCCATCGTATGGACGGAATTGCCGCTTAATTCGATAAATGGCACCAGATGGTTCTCATAGAGCCACTCAAGAATATAGAAGGCGTCCCTGAAGTCATACTCGTCGGAGTCGATGAGCTTCGGGATCAGGGAACTGCTGACGAGCCCTTCCATGCGGACATAGGTAAAGTTTAGGTCGGCCTGGGCGGACAGGAGCGTCTCCTGGAAATGGGAGGAGAGGAGGTTCCTCGCAAGGCCGACGTTGATCACCTTGCAGAAGCTGTCAATGAACGGCGTCCCGTCAAGGACATCGATGCGGATGCTCCTTTTGCTGATCAGGTTGGAGAGGGCCGTAAATTCCTCCGGCTGGGCAGGCTCTTCGGGCAGAGTATCCGGCTTCTGGCTGCGCAGGTTCTCCCTGTACTGCTTCGGGGACATTCCGTACTCGCTGCGGAAATTCCGGTTGAAGGTGGAGACATTGATGAACCCGCTGCTGAAGGCGATGTCGGTGATGCTCCGGTCGGTATAGCGGATATCACGCACGGCATGCTCCAGGCGGACATGGTTCAGATAGCCGCTGAAGCTGCTTCCGAAGTTCTTCCGGAAAAACTTTGACACATACTGGGGCGTCAGGTGCAGATTCTCCGAAAGGTCGGACAGGGAGACAGCGGTTTTGTAATGGGAGGAAATGTACTCCTCGATCTGCCGGATGCGGCTGTCGTATTTGCCGCTGGAATCCACCTCTGTCCTTGCGGGATTGATCCGGAAATCCTGGGACAGAAGATCCAGCAGCTGAAACAGGCAGCCTGTGATCGACAGGGTATGGTCCCTGGTGTAATCCATGTACTCACTGGATACGGAAACGAGGATCCTTCGGATCGGGAAGTAGTCCCGGTCCGGTTCAAGGACGGAATCGCACATGATCCGGTATTCCGGGCACGCGGTCTGCTCAATGAAGGCGGGCGTAATCCCGATATGCAGGATCATGCAGGACGGCTTGGGAACCAGGTCATAGTTCACGCCGGAGCGGATCATGGTCAGGTCGCCCTGCTCATAGGTGAGGGGGCGTCCGGGCTTGCGGATGATGAGCAGGGTGCCTGAAAGGACATAGATGATCTCAAAGGATTCGCTGCTTTCGGAAACCCTGTCTTTCAGGTGCTTCTGCATCAGGAAGGTAAGCGGGAAATCGATTGTCTGCATATTGCCTCCTAACGACGATTCCAGACCGGCATCTGACAGTAATGCGCCGGAGCATTTTGGCGGATGCGCTGGTCGAATGAAAATCCTGCGCAATCTGCATAGGTTATATGGAGCCAGTTCCTAACTACGGCGAGGCTTTCCAACGCAGCAGATGAGCGTTTGGACAAGTCAGATGTACAAGTTATTCTGTAACAGATCCTAAGTGTCTGTCGATGAGCAGCAGGACGACCTCCAGGGGAGCAAGCATGATGTCCAGCACAAGCTCCCCCGATGCGTCCACCTGGCAGGGGGAAGCGGATGCCTCCGGGAGTGCGTGCTCACGGAAGAACGCGTAATCGGGCTCGTCCAGACTGTTGAGGCTTGCGGCATGGTTGAGCCAGATCTTGTGAAGGCTCCCGACCTTGGGGTTCATCCGGATCATTTTGATCATATAGGCTCCGGGGGCTGCGCCGCTGACCTGAAAATGAAGGTGCAGGCGGTCTCCGTTTTCGCTGCATTCCTTCTCAAAGGTGCGGATCCTGCCGCTGTCCGGCACCTGCTCCATCGTATCCGGGATGTGGCGGTAATGGAAGGCGATGAGCTGATAATTAAACCTGGATCTTGCGGTCAGGATGTGGTGCCTTCCCACGGACAGGACAGAATTGCCCAGGCGTGAGAGGAACGAGTAGGCATAATAGGACGGCTTGCGCAGTCCGTGGGTGGAGTATAAGCCTGCTCCGCCGTATAATTCATGGTCGGCCGGCCGCTCATAGTCCCCAAGATCATCCATCATATGGTATCCGATCCCATCCACCATTCCCGCGTTTTCGATAATGAAACGCAGGATGAAGGAGGCCTGGAACAGGGAATCATTCAGCGCATTCTGCAGAAAATGGGCAAATCCGAATTCGGTGATGTAGAGAGGAAGATCGGGGAAGAAGCCGCGGATCAGGCCGGAGGCGGCCAAAACGCGCCTTCCGGGTTCCGCATCATCCGTTGTAAAGCGGAAACGGCCGCTGCCGCTCACGTCGGGCAGGAGCAGTCCGTTGACGTGGATGCTGATAAAGTCCATCCGGCATCCGGTAGACTGAACCTGCTCCAGCATGCCCTGCAGGGTATCCTCCGGGAGCGCGGCGTCAAATCCGAACCCTCCGATCCGCACATCCGGGAGGATGGCACGGGAGGCCGCTTCCATTTTCCGGAACATGGTAAGAAACTGCCAGAAGGTATAGTTCTGGCTGTTCTGGTAGCTGAAATGAAATTCCAGCCCCCATTGCCCGACCGCCTCCCGCCCGTAGCGGTTGCAGGCCGCCCGCAGGAATTCCGGGAGGACCGCGAGAAGCTTCTCATAATAAATGTCGATCGGATCGGAATTAAACACGAATGTCGACAGGGGATTGCGGTGTCCCGGGAATGGCCGGTACCCGAAGTCGAAGAACGGGATCAGCCCGGCTTTGATGATCGAATCCAGATTCTGGAAGACGAGCTCGAAGCCGTAGTAGGTCTTATTGCCTGAGACATAGACGGTGACCAGCTGGAACAGGCCATACATACGGCAGTACCGGAAGGAGACGAGCTGCTGGAATTCGTGCAGCTTCCTGAGAAACGGCTCGAAGAAAATGGAATCGGCGCTCCCGACATTCAGTATGGTGCGCCATGAACCGGGAAGGATCCTGTCCGGCCTTGTCCTGGCCCGGATGGTCTCATTGCTGATCTGGTATACAGGCTCCGGGGAGATGGGCATGTCTGCAGCTCCGTCTGAGGCATTGCGGGGCATCATGGGCAGGGCATTCGGGAGAAGGTCGCCCTCCGGAAGGGAGCAGAAGGATTCGGAAGCTTCCATGCGCAGCGCATCCCAGCTTTTGCTGTAGCATGCTTCCATGCTCTTGCAGAATGCGGAATAGGTCTTAAAGCCTACGATATCGCAGACCTCCTCAGGGGGAAGGTCTGACTGCAGGAACCAGTCGTGTGCCTTGCGCGCTTTGATGCGGTTGATGTACTCCATGAAGGTGCAGTTCATGCTCTTCTGGAAAAAGGAGGACAGATACTGCGGGGTGAGGCCGCAAGCCCTGGCTGTTTCCTGAAGGCTGATCTGTGTTTCGATATTGGCGGCGATATAGGAGTCCACGGCTTCCTGACGGATCTGAAGGGAAGGGTCGGCGCTGCCGGCCGGATTCCCCCGCGCGCTGAGGATACGGTCCAGACTTCCCAGAAAGGAGAAAAGGAGCCGGTTGATCTCCAGCCGGCTTTGGACCGGCGATTCCCGGAACAGGGGAACCAGCTGGAAGAGATCGGGAAGGATCTGCGCAAGCTCCGGATATTGGGCGGAGGTGATGGTTTCAGAGAGCAGAAGATCCTTTGAGAATGCTTCCATGAGAAACACAGGCGACAGCTGGAGGACAAGGTAGGAGGAAGGTCTTTGGCACACCAGCTCCACTTTCCGTCCGCAGGGAATCAGAAGCACGCCCTGCGCTTCGAAGGTTTCTTCATAGATTGCAGAATCTGTCCGGCCCGCAGATCCATCGCGGCCCGCGGCAAGGACATGGATCTCTCCTTCCAGAGGACACAGGATGGTATGGGCCATATGACAGAAGCGGCGGCTTCCTTCCGACTGATATAATTTCAGGTCTCTGATCAGATCTGTCCCAAAGTGCTTCATGTGCAACCTCTTTTCCGTCTGCGCGAAACACGTAACAAGCCCACCCGCTGGCAGCCCTGCCGGCAAAGCCGTGACTTCCGGCCGAAACACGGATCGCCGGGTTTTGGCATCTTTGTCAGGCGGTGCCATTTTCTCTGATACCTCTACTATATCGCATAATTAAATAAATGGCAAAAAAATTAACCTGTGGAAAATATGCCTCAGAGTTGGCAGAAATCCAGAAGATGCAAGCCGTTCCTTTCGGTGGAAGCAGGAAAACACCGGAAGAAAAATTATTATTTTCAGGAAGGACTTCCGGGATGGAGGGGGAAAACATTAAATTGTGAACAAAAACAGGTTAATTGAAACAGGGCAGGGGACTGTTGTTTTCGATATACTTTCAAGAGCGGATTTAGCGTCCTGACAAAGGAGGCTCAGAAAAGGAGAGAATCACATGGAAAAGATCAGACTCGGTATTGTAGGTTTTGGTTTTATGGGACACAACGATGCGGACATGATGGCGACCTTTGATGACATTGACCTGGTTGCCGTGGCCGACACGAATCCGGACATGCTGACAGACGCGCCGGAGGGAGTTGAGACATACAGCAATATCGATGACATGCTGGCGAAGGCGGATATCAATGTCGTCATGGTGTCTACGCCGAATCCATCCCATCCGGAGATGGTGAAGAAGGCCGCGGCGGCGAAGAAGCATGTGATCTGTGAGAAGCCTGCCGCGATGAGCGTGAAGGAATTTGATGAGATGGTTGCCGCGTGCCGGGAGAACGGCGTGCTTTTCACCGTGCATCAGCAAAGACGCTGGGACAAGGATTACCGGATCATGAAGGAGGTCTATGACCAGGGCCTTGTAGGGGACATGTATATCATTAAGTCCCAGCTTTATGGGTTCAACGGCTTCATGCATGACTGGCATGTGTTCCCGGAGATGGGTGGCGGGATGCTCTATGACTGGGGCGTCCATCTGATCGACCAGATCCTGAACATGGTGGATTCTCCCATTGTTTCGCTCTATGCGGATGTGCAGAACGTGATCAATGAGAAGGTGGACGATTACTTCAAGATCATCTTTAAGTTTGCCAACCATGTGACGGCTGAGATCGAGCTCGGCACCTATTACCTGACGCCTGCCCGCCGCTGGTTCATCGGCGGAAACAAGGGCTCCGCGATCATTGACGGCTTCGGCGGCGAAGGAAAGATCGTCCATACCAGGCATCTTCTGGAGAACGTGCCGGGCAAGATCACGATGACCGCGGCAGGCCCCACCAGGAGCTTCGGCCCGGCACCGGAGGGCCTGCTCTATGAGGAGCCGCTTCCGGAGGTCAACGTCTCCCACAGGATGTATTTCGAGCATTTCCTGAAGGCGTTCAACGGAGAGGAAGAGATCATCGTCAGGCCGGAGCAGGTGCGCAGGGTTCTGTGCGTGATGGATGCGGTACGCGAATCCGCGAAAACCGGACAGGCGATCGCATTTGAACAGGCGTAACACGGTACGCTGAAGGGATATGGAAGTGACGGGGTTCTCCCGTTATGGATAAAGTGTTACAGACAAATGTTACGATCCCGGATCAGGCCCGCAAAGCGGGAACTTCCCGTGGAGCCATGAACAGAATCCGCGAAGCGGAGGAACATGGGCGAAGCGCGGATGGTTCACGGTCTGAGGGGGAAGAGGCTGTGAATTGTAGCAGACATACAAAAGAAGGAGAGATGACATGGCGGATTACACAACACAGATTTGTATCGTAGGCGCAGGCCCCACCGGACTTGCCGCGGCAGTTCAGGCTGCGGAGGACGGGGCGGATGTACTCGTGATCGATAAGGCAGCTGCTGTCGGCGGCGCCGCGAATATGGGTATGGGTCCTCTGGGCATCGGAACCAAATATCAGAAGAGAGACATGCAGGACATCACCGTGGAGAAGGCTTTTGATATGATCATGACCTATACCCACTACATGGTGGATGCGCGCGTGGTCAAGAGATATTTTGAGCAGTCTGCCGAGACCATCGAATGGCTGGAGGAGAAGGGCGTTGAGTTTGAAGGCGCATTCAAGTATTTCCCCCAGGCGGAGCCGACCTGGCACATCGTTAAGACGGATCAGGGCATCGGGCCGAGAGCGGCATCCTTCATGAACAAGGCGCTCTATGGGCGCGCGCAGGAGCTGGGAGTGGAATTCCTTCTGGAGACCCCGGCGAAGAAGCTGATCAAGGATGGCGACGCTGTCACGGGTGTGGTCGCGACCACGAAGGACGGCAAGGAGATCACCATCGAGGCGAAGGCCGTGATCGTCTGCACAGGCGGAGCCGGCGGCAATCCTGAGTTCATCAAGAAAGAGACCGGATGGGACTTCGGAAAGAATATGTTCAACTTCGCGATCCCGGGCATCGTGGGCGACGGCCTGAGGATGATGTGGGAGGCAGGCGTTGACAAGCTTCCGGTCAGGATCGAGCAGGCTGCAAACTTTGAGGGAATCGATGAGCTTCCCCAGGCGATCCCGAACGTCATGCTCCAGCCGAACCTGCTGGTCAACATGCATGGCAAGCGCTTCATGAACGAGGATTACATGCAGAACGCGACCTTCCTGTCTAACGCGGTGGGACAGCAGAAGGGCTGTGTCGGCTTCTCCATCGTGGACAGCTCCATCGTGAAGTACTATATCAGGAATGGCGTTGACAATGTCTCCCTGGTCCGTCCGGATCCGGATGTATCCGGCTTCATGGATGGCATCAAGCAGGCGCAGGAGACCGGAAATGAAGGCATCGTCGTAGCGGACAGCCTGGAAGAGCTGGCGGAGAAGGCCGGGATCGATGTTGACAATCTGCTGGATACCGTTGACGAGTACAACGATTACTGTGACAGCGTGGACGAGGAATTCTTCAAGCCGAAGAGATACCTGCGTCCCATCACAAGGGCGCCGTTCTTCTGCGCGAAGGTCCGTCCGGGCGGATACGGAACCGTCGGCGGCGTGCGTATCAACGAGAACTGCGAGTGCTGCGACAGTGAGTTTGAGCCGATCCCGGGCCTGTACGCGGCAGGCGCGGATGCGTGCAATTTCTACAATGACTCCTACATGTTCCTCCTTCCCGGAAACTCCATGGGATGGTCGGTGAACTCTGGAAGGATCGCCGGCATGGAAGCTGCCGAGTTCGTCCAGGACGATGATGAGGACGAAGAAGAATAAGGAGCTGTCTCAAAATAAACTGTGCAGACTGCGCTGGTTTTTCATTCGGGAGTGCAGCTCGAAAATCATGAGTATAGCGGGCTATGTGAGTGATTTTGAGCTGTGCGGTCGGATGAAGAGATAAGCAAGATGTACAAGTGATTATGAGACAGATCGTAAGAGCGGGGGGCGGTATTTGTCTCCCGCTTATTGGCAGAGCGTTGGAGGACATCATGGAAGAGAAAAACAAAGAGGTCGTGAGGGCTCTTTACAAAGAATTTTTCAATGACCATATCGTGGAGTCGGCGGATAAGTACGTGAGGGAAGACTATCAGCAGCATAATCCGGGCGTCGGGCAGGGAAGAGAGGCGCTCAAGAGCGCATTTGCCCAGAAATTCATCGAACATCCGGACTTTAAGCTGGACATCAAGATGATGCTGGCCGAAGGCGATATGGTGTGGGTCTACCTGAAGAACGTGGATCCCGAGGGCAATACACGCTGCCGTGTGGTTGACATGTACCGGCTGAAGGATGGAAAGCTGGCGGAGCATTGGGATGTACTTCAGCCATGCTGAGAAGAACGGAACTGTACAAGGAGGTTAATATGGCTGTTATCACCATTGACGGGGTGAAGCTCAACGTGCCGGAGGGAGCCAATGTCCTGGACTTAGCTCTGGAGAACGGGATCTATATTCCCCATCTGTGTCATCATAAGGACCTGAACCCGCTCGGTTCCTGCCGTATGTGCATCGTGGAGCTGGAAGGGCAGGAGGGTGTGGTGACATCCTGTACCCTGAAGGCGAAGGATGGCATGGTCATCCGGACAAAGTCAGATGAGATCAACCGGCTGCGCATGCTGGCGCTGGAGCTTCTGCTGGCAGGTCATCCGGAGGACTGCTCTACATGTCCCAAGTACGGCAACTGCGAGCTGCAGATGCTGATCCAGTACATCGGTCCCAAGACCGGGCGCCTGAAGATGCGCGTCAAGGGCTTCAAGGAGAATTCGGAAAACCCGCTGCTGGTCCATGACATGAACCGCTGCGTTCTGTGCGGCCGCTGCGTGCGGGCCTGCAACGAGCTGCGTGGCGTCAAGGTGCTGAATTACCATAAGAAGGGCATGGAGACTTATGTGGGAACGCTCCATGACAAGCTCCTGGCGGACGCGGACTGCCGGTTCTGCCAGGCATGCGCGGAGGTATGTCCCACCGGCACCATCCGTGACAAGCTGGCGACAACCGAGAAGCAGAAGGAAGATTACGTTGTCCCCTGCAAGGCGGAGTGTCCTGCCCACGCGGAGATCCCGCGCTATCTCCGTGCGGTGAAGAACGGGAACATGGATCAGGCGATCGCGATCATCCGTGAGAAGCTGCCGATCCCGCGTATCCTGGGATATATCTGCACCCAGGCCTGCGCGAACCAGTGCAAGCGCAGCTGCCTGTCCGATCCGATGTCGATCCGCCTGATCAAGCGCTATGCGGCGGACAAGGATATCGAGAAGAAGTGGAGGGCGAAGAGCAAGCAGCTGCCGGATACGGGCAAGAAGGTCTGTGTCGTCGGGGCGGGGCCTGCCGGCCTTTCCGCAGCATACTATCTGCGCAAGCAGGGCCATGACGTTACCATTAAGGAAGCGATGCCCACCGCAGGCGGCACCACGGCTTACGGAATCCCGGCCTACCGTCTTCCGAGGGATGTCATTGCCGGAGAAGTGAAGATCATCGAGGAGCAGGGCGTCAAGATCGAATGCGGCGTGAAGGTGACAAAGCCGGCCGAGCTTCTGAACGAATATGACGCGGTCCTGATGGCAGTGGGCGGAACCGTCGGCGTCCGCCTGGGCATGCCGGGGAATGACCTTCCCGGAGTCCTCCTGAACGCGGATTTCCTCCGCGACTGCGCGATGGGCAAGGAGACCGGCATGGGCAAGCACGTGATCGTCCTTGGCGGCGGCAACGTTGCCTTTGACTGCGCAAGGTCTGCGGTGCGCCTGGGAGCCGAGAGCGTCCACCTGGCCTGCCTGGAGGCACGTGAGAAGATGACGGCGGACGATGAAGAGATCGAGCAGGCCCAGGAAGAGGGCATTGTCGTCCATCCCGCGATGACCTTTGAGCGCATCACCGGCGAAGACCATGTCACCGGCGTGGATTTCATGAAGGTAAAGGCTTTCTATTTCGATGAGAACCGCAGGGCGGTCATCGAGAAGGAAGAAGGCTCCGAGCTTCATCTGGAAGGGGATACGGTCATCTTCGCAACCGGACAGAAACCGGATCTGAACGAGGATTCCGGCTTCAAGCTGTTCCGCGGCGCGTGGATCGTGGTCAATGACAACACCAATGACAAGCAGACATCGATCCCGGGCATCTTCGCGGCAGGCGACTGTGTCTATGGAACGAAGTCCGTTGTCATGGCGGTTCAGTCCGGAAGAGAGGCGGCGAGCCAGATCGACAGATACCTTGGCGGCGACGGGGACATCTCTGAAGTGCTGGCGGATGACAAGCCGGGCGATCCGTACATCGGCGTGATCGAAGGGTTTGCCTACGAGAAGGCGTGCAGCCCGAAGATTGATCCGGCCAGTGAGAGGAAGGATAACTTCCGTCTCTTTGACCATGGCATCTGTGACGAAGACATCTGCAAAGAGGCCGGCCGCTGCCTGCAGTGCGACCTGAGACTGCAGATCCACCGCCCGCACACCTGGGGTGACTTTGCGGAATCAAAGGAGGCGTGAAGATGAGTGCATATGCAAATGCTAAGGCTCTCGGAAGAGACGCCGTTCTGGAAAAGATCAAAGCCATGAACCTTTATGAGGCAGGCGTGTACCGTGAGAAGATGATAGACCATATCCAAAAGGCGCAGGAGGCTGCCGCCGAGGAAGGCGCGGACATGTGCGCAGTGGCCGCTTTGAACAATGCGGATACGGACATGGTTTTCCTGGAGCTTGTGAGGCAGGCTCCCGATAAGATCCTGGCGGGGGCTGCGATCGCGGCCATCGCGTCAGGCGCGGGCAAGGCTGTGCTCATGCTTCCGGAGAAGGAAGGAGAGCTGGCGGATTCCCTGAAGGAGAAGGCTGCTGAATACGGGGTGGAGGTCGTCAATGAATTCCTGAACATCCGTCAGAATCAGACAAACCTTCTGGTCCACATCGCATCCTGCGCTGACCTTGCGGATGCATTTTCCGGCAGCTATGAACCCGGGATCTATGCAGCGGTCAACGGCGCGGCGCTCAAGAAGGTTCCGGCGGACAAAAAAGTATCGGAGATTGTCGATGTATCCGCCGCCAAGGCAGTGCAGGTGGGGTATGCCTATTACACGCCCCAGGAGTGCGATGCGGAGGTTGGAGCACTGAATCCTGCAAATGGTATCATCCGCGTCCTGACGGAGAAGGATTGTATCGTGGACAACGCGGCGAAGGCGACCCTGGCCTGCAAGGCGCAAAGCTGCGGAAAATGCGTTTTCTGCCGTGAGGGGCTGATCCAGCTGGAGTTCATGCAGTCGGAGACGACCAAGGGCAGGGGCAAGATGGAGTTCCTGGACCTGACGAAGGAGATCGGAGAGGCGATGGGCTTCTCGACGCCATGCTCAATGGGACAGCAGTGCGCGCGGATCTCCCTCAGCGCCATGGGCAAGTTCGCTTCCGAGTACGAAGCCCATATCAAGAAGAAGACCTGCCCGGCAGGCGTCTGCCAGGCCTTTGTCATGATCTATGTCGATCCTGCCGTGTGTACCGGCTGCGGAGACTGCCTGGATGTCTGCCCGAAGGGCTGCATTGAGGGTAAACCGAAGTTCATCCATATGATCGATGAATTTGAATGTGACCGCTGCGGCAAGTGCGTGGAAGCCTGCGAGGAGGAGTGCATCCATATCACCACCGGAAAGGTGCCGAAGCTTCCGGACCGCCTGACCAAGGTCGGAAAGTTTAAGAAAAAGAGACATTGAATTAACGCAGCTCAGGACACGAAGTGTTCTGAGCTGTGTACGTATCTGATCCGAAAAACAAATGTGTGCTGGGTTCCAATGTTTTCCCTTACCTGTGGCTGGCAGCAGAAACATAATTATGTAATCGAACCTTGACTTTTGGAATCAGAGGTAAAGACAAGCAGGATCCTAAGCTGTTTCTGAACAGATCCTAAGGACAGGGCACATGAAAAAAATATCTCTTTTTTTCACATGCCTTGTGAGAAAAGGAATGCTTCTGCCAAAAACCGTGTCAAACGGGTGAAATTTAGAAAAGTGGCAAAAAATAGGGAGTGCTATCCTTTACTTACCTTGAAGCAGGGAGCGGCCTGCTGACAACAATACTTTTTCAGGAGGAAGAATTATATGAAGATGAAGAAGGTACTTGGCCTCACGCTGGCATCTGTCATGACCATGTCCATGGCTTCTGCAGCCTTTGCGGCAGAAGGCGGCGGCCTGTCCGGAGCGGACTGCGATCCGGCGAACACTGCGAAGACCGATGAGACTCTGACGATTGCGTTTGCATCTGAGCCGTCCACTCTGGTAGGACCTGCGACCGGCAACACCGAGAACGAATCTATGATGATCTATTCCGCCCTGACAGATAATCTGGTCGCCTATGACCACGAGAAGGGCGAGGTTGTCCCGCAGCTGGCGACCGCCTGGGAATGGGTCGATGAGAACCATTGTAAGTTCACGCTTCGCGACGATGTCACTATGTCCGACGGAACACCGTTTGTGGCGGACGATGTTGTCTACTCCGCCAAGATGTGGAGAGATGCGAACGCGACGAACGAGACAGGCTCCATCTTCGCGGAGTGCGCGGACGCGGTGGCGGATGACGAGCACACCGTTACGATCGAGTTCACGTCTAACGCACCGGACATCATCCGCATGCTGACCTGGACGAACTACGGCATTGTTTCCGAGGATGAAGTCAATGCGGCAGGCGGCCTGGAAGAGGTCGGCAAGAATCCGGCTGTCGGCTCCGGTCCTTACAAGTTTGTTTCCTGGACCAACGGACAGAATGTTGTTCTCGAGCGTAACGAAGAATACTGGGATCAGGACTATGCAGGATACTACAAGCAGCTGGTATTCACATTTACATCTGACCCGGCAGCCCGCATCATGGCGGTTCAGTCCGGCGACGCGGATGTTGCTTACGCGATCCCGACCGCGCAGGCGTCCACCTTCCAGGGCAATGATGCGGTCAAGGTCGTCAACTACACCTTCGATCAGGTCAACCATCTGTGGTTCAACATGGGCGAGAACGCCGGCGCGACCGCTGACGTGAAGGTTCGTGAGGCCATCGACAAGGCGCTGGATTATGACGCGATCAACGCAGTCGGATCCGCCGGTCTGACCACTCCGTCCCTTGGATACTTCACCGAGGACAACCCCTACTACAACGCGGTTTACACTGCGGAAGAGAGGGCGAGAGACGTGGAAGGCGCGAAGGCGCTCCTTGAGGAAGCGGGATACGGCGACGGCCTGACCCTGAGAGCGCTTGGCCTGTCCGATATCGAACCGATCTACGTTGTCATGCAGGCGAACCTCGCTGAGGCAGGGATCACCCTTGAACTGGATATCCCGGATACCGCTCAGTTCGTACAGCAGGCAGCAGGCGGTGACTATGACCTGATCGTAGTCGGCGAGTACGCAGCGGCAAGGTTCCCGTCCATCTTCATCTTCTTCCAGAATGCATACACCTTCTGCATCGGCGGACCGAAGTGGACCACGGATGAGATCAATGCGCAGATTCATGACTTCATCTTCGCAGAGGATGAGGCGAAGGCGAAGGAACTGGGCAAGGCATTCGAAGAGACTATGAAGGCCGACACCATCCAGGTGAACCTGTTCCCGAACATCAACAGCGCAGTCATCAATCCGGAACTGAAGGGCTACAACACGCTTGAGCGCGGATTCCTGGATCCGACCGGATTCTACAAGGGATGATCGTCCGGAAACTCTACAGAATTGAATTCCATAGAATCATAAACAAAATGATTTGAACGGAAAGTCACAGCAATGGGGGCCTTCCTCAGAGCTGTGGCTTTCTTTCGGCACAGGACATGGATCGCTTCCGAAAGATACGCAGGATGTGTTTTGTGGTCAGTGCCTTATCCCAGAAACATTCAGCTTGCAGTCATGGTTTGGTTCTGGCAGCCCCGGTTTCTTTGGTATACAGGTGCACCGCATTGGTCTGAAAGGTGTGGGATACCGATCCGGAAGATGCGCTGCATCATTCTGGAAGGCGGATTGCACCGATCTGAATGGTACATGGCACCGGCCAGAGAGACCGAATGCCGGGACTGAATGAAACAGATTCGGAGAGGAATATGTTTAAATATATCATTAAGCGAATCCTTCTCCTGATCCCGATCCTGCTCGGCGTGTCCGCCATCATATTTATCCTTAAGACCGTTACGCCCGGTGATCCTGCAAGGCAGATCCTTGGCAACACGGCAACGGAAGAGCAGGTTCAGGAAAAGCGGGAAGAGCTGGGTCTGAATGATCCGGTAATCGTGCAGTATGTACGGTATATTGGCAATATTGTCACGAAGGGGGATTTCGGTAATTCCTATCGTAC
>CAMJIC010000037.1 GCA_946405675.1 uncultured Clostridia bacterium | reverse complement strand
ACCGGTATGAACAGGCACTGAGGGAACAGACAGACGGCCTGAATGACCGCAACGTGGGCAATGACCTGCTGATGCTGGAAAAGAACATCCGCCTTATGACGAGGTCTTACCTGGCGGTGGCGGAGGATGCTATCCAGGCAAGGCGGGGGAGGAATGTTGAGGAATACAAGGCGGACTATGCAGAGGCTTCCACACTGTTTGATTACATCAACAATTATATTTACACCCTCAACAGCAGGCGTTTCTCGCAGAATACGGAGAATTACCTGACGCTGCTGAGGAACATGCGCATCGTGGAGCGGATGAGCCTTCTGATGATCATCGTCGTGAGCGCATTTGCCCTTGCGCTCTGCATCATCAGCGTGCGTGCCATGATCGGCCCTTTGGGCGCGCTTTCCGCCGCTGCGGAGAGCGTGGCAGGCGGGGATTTCAGCGTGGACATCCCCCGGTCCCACAGGCAGGATGAGGTGGGGGTCGTCACGGATGCATTTCACAAGATGCTGGCCAGCATCCGTACCTACATCGAATCCCAGCGCTCTTCCATGGTGAAGGAGGCGCAGATGAAGGAAAATGAACTATCCATGCAGGCGCATCTCAAGGAGGCGCAGCTCAAATTCCTTCAGGCACAGATCAATCCGCATTTCCTCTTTAACAGCCTGAACGCAGGCTCGCAGCTGGCAATGATGGAAGGGGCGGACCGTACGGAGCATTTTCTCTCACGGATGGCACAGTTCTTCCGGTATAACGTGCAGAAGACGGGAGGGGATGCCACGCTGGCAGAAGAGATCGCGCTGGTGGACAATTATATCTATATTCTGAACGTGCGGTTTTCGGGGGATATCCGGTACCGCAAGGAGATTGACCTCAGGATCGATCTCGAACAGCTGCGCATGCCCAGTATGATCCTGCAGCCGATCGTTGAGAATGCGATCCAGCATGGGATTCATGATGACCATGAAAACGGAGTTGTGACGCTCGCGGCGGAGGATGTTCCCGAGAATGAAAATGAGTCCGGGACGGACTGCGTTCGTATCACCATATCGGACAATGGGGCAGGCATGACGCGCAAGGCCATCGAGTCGATCCTGGAGCGCCACCTGGAAGGCGGCCAGGACAATGCCCGCGGCAAAGAGGGGGATTCGACCGGGATCGCGATGGAAAATGTGATCACAAGGCTTGAGTTATACTATGGCAGGAAGAACCTGTTCAGCATCTGGAGCGACGGGCCTGGAACCGGTACGGAGGTCACGGTGCTGCTGCCAAAGGAGAGAGAGCATGTATCGGATTCTGATAGCAGATGATGAAGGGATCATGGTGGAATCCCTGAAGGAGATCATTTCCCGGGAGTATGGGCAGAGCGTGGAGATCGCCACTGCCAAGACAGGGCGCACGGCAATCGAGCAGGCGGAAAGCTTCCATCCGGACATCGTTTTTATGGATATCCAGATGCCCGGGATCAACGGGATCGCGGCGATCCGGGAGATCCGTTCCTTCAATTCGTCCTGCCTGTTCTACGTGATTTCCGCGTATGATAAGTTTGACTACGCAAAGGATGCCATTTCCCTGGGCGTGGAGAAATACATCATGAAGCCTGTCTCGCGCAGCATGATCCTCCAGACAGTGGAGGATGCCATGAAGAAGGTGGACGGCATCCGGGAGAAGCGGTCAGACCAGCTGAAGATCCAGGAAAAGCTCGAGACGATCATCCCAGTCGTGGAGAATGGATTCGTCACGGGAATGCTGCTCTCCGATGACATGCAGGAGGAGGAATACTACAGGGAGCTGCTTGAGATCAGGGAAAAGGATGCCTATGTAGAGGTGATCCGTTTCGGGGAGGAGAACCCCGGGATGGGACCCCTCAGCCCGGTGGAGAGCAGGGTGAAGGCGCAGGAAAATTATATGCAGATCCGTTCGGTGATCAAGTCTTTTCAGCGGTGTATCATCGGCCCGGTCATGAGTGACTGCATCATCCTTGTGGTTCCGCACAACGACGAGACGGTCACCTATGATGAGAGGATCGAGACCATCAATAACATGAGATCGCTCCTGCAGCGCCTGGACGAGATGCTGCCCCTGCGGTTCCGCGCGGGGATCGGCAGGACCTGCCGGTTCAAGGATCTGCGCATGAGCTATCAGGAGGCGGTCAATGCCCTCAGGGATTCCCGTGCGCGGGTGGTGCATATCGAGGACATCTCGGCGCATGGCATCTATGAGGATGATTACCCCATCGAGCTGGAGCGTGATACCTTCACTGCCCTTTCCAGGGGAGATGTGGCGCAGGTCAGGGAGAATGTCAACACGTTCTGCGACTGGATGGTGCGCCATGATCCGGACGATCTGGACAGTATGCGGCTGAAGGCGCTGGAGATCGTCCTCCGGTGCGAACATGAAGCCTTCAACGCAGGATCCGTGAACTATGCGTTTGATTACCGGAAGGATTATCTGACTCAGGTGAATGCGCTCCGCAGTTCCCAGGAGATCCGGAGCTGGTTCCTGGACAATATGACGACCATAGCGGGAACGATCCATAATCAGGCAGAGGAGAAGGATGAGACCACCGTCTCGAAGGCCTGCAAGTTCATCCAGGAGAACTTCCGAAAGGAGCTGTCGCTGGATGACGTCTCCAAGGAGGTCAATGTCAGCCCATACTATTTCAGCAAGCTGTTTAAGGAAGAGGTTGGCGAGAACTTCATCGACTACCTGACGAAGCTTCGGATCCGCAATGCAAAGGAGCTGCTGCTGCGCCCGGTCCTTACGATCCGGGAAGCCGGCCTTCAGTCCGGATATGCAGATCCCAACTATTTCAGCAGGATCTTCAAAAAACATACCGGGATGACACCGCGGGAGTACAGGGAGCAGAATATCTGAGTATGTGACTGATTTGTAACTGTTCTGAACAGTTATATTAGATTTTTGGACTGTTTGATCAGAGGGCAGGGATCTGTCGGCAGGTCCTGAGCAGGGAGGTTTTCGTGAACAGGGATCATTCCACCATTTTCGCCGGGAATGCCGGAAGCAATGGCAGGAGGCACCGGCCTGGAGTCCTGCCGGGGGAACCTTCGGGGCGGAGGCCCGGCAGGAGGCTCTTTCTTTGCGCGGTATTTCTTCTTGGCATTTTCTTTGCGGGCGGCTGTTCCATGACCAGGGAAGAACCGGGTCAGGACCGTTCAGGCGGCAGTGAGGCATCCGAGGAGGCGGTGCAGATCGGGATCTCATTTGATTCCTTTGTGATCGAACGCTGGCTCAGGGACAGGGATGTCTTTGTGGCGACGGCCCAGAGCCTTGGCGCACAGGTGAATGTCCAGAATGCAAACGGGGATGTTGAAGAACAGATCCAGCAGATCGAATATCTGATCGAAAAGAAGATGGATGTCATCACGATCGTCGCCATCGATGCGAAGGCGCTGAAGGACGTGGTGAAGAAGGCGCAGGATCAGGGGATCCGGATCGTCTGCTACGACCGGCTGATCCAGGACGTGGGATCAGATCTGTATATTTCCTTTGATAACCGCATGGTGGGAACGCTCATGGGACAGGCCCTTGCCAAAAGCCTTCCGGAGGGAGGTCAGATCTTCCAGATCCAGGGTTCCTCCAGCGACCATAATGTGGAGCAGGTCCGGGAGGGCTTTGAAGACGCGATCAAGGGATGCGGCATTACGGTCTCTTATTCCACCTTCTGCGATAACTGGCTGGCGGAGCTTGCATTTGACGCAGTCACAGAAGGTCTGGAGCAGACCGGGGGGAAGGTGGACGGCATCATGTGCGGAAATGACGATCTGGCCGGTCAGGCGATCCGTGCCCTGGCGGAGCATAAGATGGCGGGGAAGGTTCCTGTCGTCGCGCAGGACGCGGAGCTTTCTGCATGCCAGAGGATCGAGGAAGGAACCCAGAGCATGACGGTGTACAAATCCGTTGACAAGGAGGCCTCGGCTGCCGCCAGGCTGGCGGTTGCCCTGGCAAGGGGAGAGGACATTACCGACCCGGAAAGCCCCATTCCGGTCACCCAGACCATCCACGATGGGAAACAGGATGTCCCGTATTACGCGCTGGAGCCGGCAGCGGTGACGAAAGAGAACATGGACGAGGTCATCATTGACGGCGGCTTCCATCAAAGGGAGGATGTCTATCTCAATGTGGACTGACGAGCCATGTACCCGAAGAAGTCACATCCCTGTCAGCAGGGCGGCCAGTGGGTGAGGCGTTTCCGTCATCCGGAATCTGCTTTGCCGGGCTGGCTGCGAACCCGGGCTGATTGAGGACAGTGATCAGAAGATGATTCCTGAAGGAATAAAACGGGGTTCTCCGGAGTGATCCGGAACAAGGAGGATCAGGTATGAATAAGAAAGTGCTTTCTGTGCTCAGTGCTGCGGCTGCCATCGGCATGGCGTTCGGCGTGACAGCACATGCTGCGGGGAATGCGGATAAGCCGGTTGTCTGGTGGAACCGTCAGCCCTCCAACAGCTCCACCGGCGAGCTTGACATGGATGCCCTGACATGGAATGAGAAGACCTGTTACGTCGGATTTGATGCCAGCCAGGGCGCCGGGCTGCAGGGTCAGATGATCGTAGACTATATCAACGCCCATCTGGATACCATCGACCGGAACGGCGACGGCATCATAGGCTATGTTCTGGCGATTGGCGACATCGGCCACAATGACTCCATTGCCCGCACGCGGGGTATCCGACAGGCGCTGGGAACAGGCGTTGCGGTCGACGGCGAGATCGATCCCTCCCCGGCTGAGACCAATGTGGACGGCAGTTCTTCTGTCGTGCAGGATGGCGAGATCGGGGGACTGACCGTGCGGGAGCTGGCATCCCATGAGATGAAGAACCCTTCCGGCGCGACCTGGGATGCAGCGGCGGCGGAGAGCACAATCGGCATCTGGACTTCCTCTTTCGGTGATCAGATCGATATGATCGTTTCCAACAATGATGGCATGGGCATGGCGATGTTCCATGCATGGTCAAAGGAAGAAAGCGTTCCGACCTTCGGATATGACGCGAACAGTGACGCGGTTGCAGCGATCGCGGAGGGCTATGCCGGAACCATTTCCCAGCACGCGGATGTCCAGGCTTATCTTACCCTCAGGGTTTTGAGAAATGCGCTTGACGGCGTGGAGCCGGACATGGGAATCGGCACTGAGGACGAGGCAGGCAATGTCCTTTCCGAAGATGACTTTTATTATGATGAACAGACCCGTTCCTACTACGCCCTGAACCAGGCAGTCACCAGGGAGAATTATGAGGATTTCCTGGATGCTGCACGCATCTATGCGCCGGTTTCCAATCAGCTGAGCGAGGAGACCTCCCCGGTCAGGGATATATGGCTGAATCTCTATAATGCATCTGACAACTTCCTGAGCATGACCTATCAGCCGCTGCTCCAGCAGTATGACGACCTGCTGAACCTGAACGTCGAGTACATAGGCGGCGACGGGCAGACAGAGTCCAATATCACCAACCGGCTGATGAATCCGGCCCTGTATGATGCCTACGCAATCAATATGGTCAAGACGGAGAATGCGGCATCTTACCTGGCGCTGCTGGAGTAAGGATCTGTTACAGAATAACTTGTACATCTGACTTGTCCAAACGCTCATCTGCTGCGTTGGAAAGCCTCGCCGTAGCCCGATCCTTTCAGGCCGGTTACTGGCCATACCCAGTGTCATTTCGTATCAGCGTTCGCCGACGATCTTTTCGTTTCAGCGTACGCTGCCCATATCTTCATACTTGCGTTCCAGTCAGACATGATGTAAATTAACCGCATCGGATGTAAGGAGCATTCCAGTGAGACAGCATCGGGATGCTCCTTTCCCTTTTTTGGAAATATCATCCGTATCAGATGAATTATTTACAGATCCGAAGGAAGGAGCAGGAGGCACCTATGGAAGAGGGTTTCAATGTTGCCAGTATTTACGGAGAGGACGTGTTCTCTGACAGCGTGATGCAGTCGAGGCTGCCGAAGAATGTGTACCGCCAGCTGCACAAGGCGATCGAGGAGGGCAGTGAGCTGAATCCCCTGGTAGCGGATGAGATCGCGGAAGCGATGAAGCAGTGGGCGATTGAAAAGGGGGCAACGCATTACACGCACTGGTTCCAGCCGCTGACCGGAACCACTGCTGAAAAGCACGATTCCTTCCTGGCATCGACGGGGGAAGACGGGAAGGTCCTGATGGAGCTGTCCGGGAAGAACCTGATCAAGGGAGAATCAGATGCATCCTCATTTCCCTCCGGCGGCCTTCGCGCAACCTTCGAGGCGAGGGGCTACACGGCATGGGACATGACTTCCCCTGCCTTTGTGCGCAAGGACGCGGCAGGCGCGACGCTCTGCATCCCCACCGCATTCTGTTCCTACAACGGGGAAGCGCTGGACTTCAAGACCCCGCTCCTTCGTTCCATGGATGCCATCAACAAGCAGTCCCTTCGTCTGCTGCGCCTGTTTGGAAATGCAAGCTCCCGGAAGGTGAGGCCGTATGTCGGCCCGGAGCAGGAATATTTCCTCGTTGACAAGAAGACCTTCCACAGGCGGAAGGATCTGGTTTACACGGGCCGTACGCTGTTTGGCGCGATGCCGCCGAAGGGGCAGGAGCTGGACGACCACTATTATGGATCCCTCAGGACAAGGGTCGCGTCCTTCATGAAGGATGTGAACCAGCAGCTGTGGCGCCTCGGCGTTCCGGCCAAGACACAGCACAATGAGGTCGCTCCGGCGCAGCATGAGCTGGCGGTGATCTATGAGAATGCGTCCCTGGCGGTGGACAACAACCATCTTGTGATGCAGACCCTCAAACGGGTGGCTTCCTGGCATGACATGCGCTGCCTGCTCCATGAAAAGCCCTTCGCAGGGGTCAACGGCTCCGGCAAGCATAATAACTGGTCCCTGCAGACCGATGACGGGATCAACCTGCTCGACCCGGGCAAGACGCCTCACCAGAACAATCAGTTTCTGCTGGTGCTGGCCTGCATCCTGAAAGCGGTAGACGAGCATGCTGACTTGCTCAGGGAATCCGCTGCGGATCCGGGAAATGACCATCGCCTGGGCGCGGATGAAGCTCCGCCGGCCATCATCTCCGTTTTTCTCGGGGACCAGCTGGAGGATCTGGTCATGCAGCTGATCAGGACCGGTGAGGCAACCAGCTCCCTGCGGGGCGGGAAACTGACGACAGGAGCGAGCACGCTTCCGAATCTTTCCAAAGACGCGACTGACCGCAATCGCACGAGTCCCTTTGCATTTACCGGCAATAAGTTTGAATTCCGCATGGTGGGATCCAGAGATTCCATTGCGGCTCCGAACATTGTCCTCAATACGATTACAGCGGAGGCTTTCTCGGATGCCTGTGATGAACTGGAAGGCGCAGAGGATTTTGAAAAGGCCCTCCACACACTCATCAGGAGATATCTGACACAGCATCAGAGAATCATTTTCAACGGAAACGGCTATTCCAGGGAATGGGTGCAGGAAGCGCAGGAAAGGGGGCTTCCCAACCTCCCGTCCATGGTGGATGCGATCCCGTCCCTGGTATCGGATTCCTCCGTTGCAATGTTTGAAAAGTTTGGCGTCTTCTCCAGATCCGAGCTTGAGAGCCGTGTTGAGATCAAATATGAAAACTATGCCAATACCATCCACATTGAGGCAATGACCATGATCGACATGGCCTCCAAGTCCATCATTCCCTCCGTCATCCGCTGGACAGGCAGCCTGGCAGAGATCATACGGAACATGGAAAGCGTCGGCGCACCGGCAAAGGTACACAGGGAATTGCTGGAAGAATCGGGACAGCTCCTGGAACAGACAAGCCAGGCGCTGAAAAAACTGATCTTACTGAGCAGGGATGTAGAGGATATGCCAAATGGCCGGGAACGGGCATTATTCTGCCACGACGAGATCTGCAAAGCCATGGAAGAGCTCCGCGCCCCGGTAGACCGTCTGGAGATGATCGTAGACAAGGAAATGTGGCCGATGCCATCCTATGGGGACCTGCTGTTTGAGATGTGAAGCTCACGTAAGTATACGGGTCATACCCCCCGCCAGAGGGGCGGCCTGAGGCAATAGACCAGTTAGCAAATGGACTACTGTGTCATACCCCCGCCAGAGGGGCGGCCTGTGGGAGCGCGTTTACGCTTCGCTTCGGTCGGCGCTAAACGTATGTCACTGGCACGCAGCGCCCTCCCACAGGCCGCCCCTCTGGCGGGGTGTGACTTGAAACGTACGCAAAGGTTTTCGTGCAAAGTAGACAAAAAGAGGTTGCCTTTTTTGGGGAAAAAGATTACACTGAAAATGCAGTGTGGTAATTATAGCTATGAATTCATACAGAAATTGCGAAACATTCATGCAGGAAGCTGATTAAACAACAGCGGGAGGAAGGCTTTATGATCTCAAACCAGGTGCTTGAGTCTACGCTGGATGGCCTGAAGGCCATCAGCAGAGTCGATATGTGCATCATGGATACCGAAGGGGTAGTAGCTGCCACGACCTTTGAGCACGCAGAGGACTTCCGTGACGCTGTCCTCAGCTTCAAAGAATCCCCGGCGGAGAGCCAGGTCATTTCCGGATATCAGTTCTTCAAGGTATTCGATGAGATGCAGCTGGAGTATATCCTGATCGCGAACGGCAGCTCAGACGATGTGTACATGATTGCCAAGATGGCGGCGTTTCAGGTGCAGAACCTGATTGTTGCGTATAAAGAACGGTTTGATAAGGATAATTTCATCAAGAACCTGCTTCTGGACAATCTGCTGCTGGTAGATATCTTCAACCGGGCAAAGAAGCTGCATATCGAATCAGAGGCCCGCAGGGTGGTCTATATCCTTGAACTGGAAGGGGAGAGGGAGAACACCTCCCTCGAGCTTGTCCGCACGGTGATCGAACCGAGGCCGGCGGATTTTGTGACGGCAGTGGATGAGAAGAGCGTGATCGTGGTGCGGGAGCTTCTGCCAGGGGAAGGAACCGCGGAGATGGATGCCACCGCCAGGGCGATCCTTTCGTCGCTTCCGGCGGACCGCAGGGGGGAGGCAGTCGTCTCCTATGGTACTGTGGTAGGAGAACTCAAGGAGGTATCCCGTTCCTATAAGGAAGCGCGTCTGGCACTGAATGTAGGGAAGATCTTCTTTCCCCAGAGACAGATCATCGCCTACAGCTCCCTTGGAATCGGCCGCCTGATCTATCAGCTCCCGCTTCCTTTATGCACGATGTTTATCAAGGAAGTATTTGAGGGGAAGAGCCCGGATGATTTCGATGAGGAGACTCTCACGACGATCAACAAGTTCTTCGAGAACAGCCTTAACGTATCGGAGACCAGCCGCCAGCTGTATATCCACCGCAACACGTTGGTATACCGTCTCGATAAGCTGCAGAAGCAGACAGGGCTTGACCTTAGAGTGTTTGAGGATGCGATCACGCTGAAGATTGCGCTGATGGTGGTCAGATACATGAATTATATGGAAAGACAGGAATTTTGAATCCGATGGCGACTGATACGACCGACCTGTTCCGGAAGAAGCTGGAACAGCTGTGCGCGCTGGCGAGGCGCAGCAGTATGCGGCTGAGCATACAGGAGATACAGGGTACACTGAGGGATGTGGATCTGAACCCGGATCAGATGCAGATGGTCTATGATTATCTGGATCAGATGGGGATTGAAGTGGCGGACGGCCAGGCGGAAGACAGCGTGGCTTCTTCTCATGGCCGCCGGCCGTCCCTGGAGATTTATCTGGAAGAGCTGGACAGCCTGACGCCGATTCCGGAGGATGTGGAATACCTCCTGTTTGAAAGAGCATATGAGGGAGACCGGGAGGCACGTCAGATGCTGATTGAACGGTATCTGACGACCGTGTGCGACCTTGCGGCGGAATTTGAAGGCAGGCACTCCAGGGTAGAGGCGGAGGATCTGATTCAGGAAGCGAACACAGGGCTGGTCATGGGCGTGGCGGCACTGGAGAAGCAGCGCTCCCTTGCCGGATACCGCGCCTTTTTGCTCAATTATGTCACCTCTTTTCTGGAAAACAGCGTGAAGCAGCTGGATGAGCTGATGAATTCGGATTCCCGTGTGGTGAACCGTATGAACCAGCTGGCCGATACCGTGCGTGAGCTGGAGGAGGAACTGGGGCACAAACCGTCCGCGGAGGAGCTGTCCGCCTTTCTGGAGCTTCCGCTGGAAGACATTCATGGGCTTCTGCGCATTGCCGGAGATGGCCTGAACGTTGGCAGCTGAACCTGGCAATGGTGAGACTCTATGTAACTGTTCAGAACAGCCCGATGTGTAACTGTTCAGAACAGGTTCTGAACAGTTACGACGCTATGTCATTCCGTTTCCGGTTTTTCACTTCTTTCCGGAAGCACGATCCTTACCTTCAGGATCCGGTTGCCCTTGACCTTGTCCGCGATCATCAGCAGCCGGTCAGGCGTCACCACCTTATCCCCCCGGGCAGCCAGATGACCCAGCTGTTCGATCAGGTATCCGCCGATGGAATCATAGTCATCGGAGTGGAGGTCAAGATTTGTGGCATCGTTCAGGTCGTCCAGCTTGACGCTTCCGGCAACGAGATACTGCCGGTCTGAAACGCGCCGGATCAGGTCTTTTTCATCCTCGTCATATTCATCCCGGATCTCGCCTACCACTTCCTCGATCAAATCCTCGAATGTGATCATCCCTACCGCAGAACCATATTCATCAAGCACGATCGTGACAGTCGAGGAATGATCGCGCATTTCCACCATCAGCTCAGATACTTTCTTTGTCTCAAAGGTATAGTATGGTTCGTACATCAGGTCTTTTGGAGTAAAATGTTCCCTGTCCTCCACAAAGCAGAAGTCCTTGATATTCAGGATCCCGACGATGTGGTCCCGTTCCTTTTCATAGACAGGCAGCCTTGTGAAATGCTCATTCCGGTAGACTTCCTGGACTGTTTCATAAGAATCGTCTATGCTTACGGAGACGATGTCGGCACGGGGAACGCAGATATCCCGGGCACACTGATCACCGAAATCGTACACATTATTGATCATTTCCTTCTCTTCGCTGGTGGTCTCCCCGTCCTTGTGGCTGACATTGACCATGGTGCGGATCTCGTCTTCCGTGATCGTGGAATCCCCTCCATCCTTTGGAATGCGCAGGAGCGTCATCATCCCGCTGGACAGCAGATTGACCAGAAAGATCAATGGCGTGAAAATGATCATGAGGAGCCGGATGATCCGGGCATAGCGCAGGGTCAGCTTCTCTGAGGAAACATTTGCCGCGTTCTTCGGTGTGATCTCGCCAAAGATCAGGACGACCAGGGTCAGCAGCCCGGTCATGAGCCCGATGGAGCTGGAGCCGAACAGCTGGATCGTCAGGGCAGTTGCGAGGGAAGAGGCGGAAATGTTCACAAGGTTGTTCCCGATCAGGATGCAGCTGAGCATCTTGCTTTGCTGATCCAGAACCTTCAGTGCCGTCCTGGCACGCGGGTCTCCCGCCTGTGCAAGATTCAGGATCCGGATTCGGTTCACGGTGGTAAGCGCAGTCTCCGCGGATGAAAAAAAGGCGGAGAGCAGCAGGAGCAGGACAAGGCCCGCAAGCTTTATGGCAGTGCCTGAAGACACGGATGGATTCCTCCCTGGTGTTGTTGCAAGTTTCTTCCGGTGATGTAATGGCGTTACAAGCCATATCCCTGTCAGCGAGCCGCCTGTGGGTACGCCTTGTAACTGTATGACGTTGAGTCACTTCTCCGACAGTACAATAATTTTGACGTTTTTGCAATACATGTGTTATACTAATGAAGAAACGTAGCTACAGGCAATTGTTCAGAGCAGGATCTGAACGGTTGCAATTGCAGTATCTTCTGATTCATAAAGCTGTAACAGTTCCGTATCAGGCAGGCTGGTGTACACAGCGTATAGAATGCGGGAACGTTGCAGGATCTATTCTTCACAGCTGCCCGGCCATATGGCAAGGGTCTTTGTGCAGGATCTGCACTGTAACCATTTTTGATTCAGAGTATTTGATTGAGAGTATATCGATAGGGAATGATTATGACAAAAGAAGAATTAGGGAAAATGGCTGTTGCCAGTCTGCGCGAACTTGCCAAAGAGCGCGGGATCCGGGGTGTGTCTTCCATGCGGAAGAACGACCTGGTCAATGTGCTGCTTCAGGCACAGGAGGAATCTGTGCGCAGAAACCGGAATGACCAGGATCAGGCGGATGGCGGAGAGAATGATGTGCCAATGCCTGCCGTGATCCCTGGGGGAGATGCGGGACGGAATGATCCGTCCGCCGGGCCAGGATCAGCCGGAGACGTGAAGACGGGGCTGGCGGGAAATGCATCGCCGGAAATGGAAGAGAATACGCCGTCAGGAACAGGTGAGAACACGTCGGTAAGCATGGCTGAAAACGCACAGGCGGGCACACAGCCCAGAAAGACGGTGCAGCCGCGCCAGGATCAACATGCCCGTGTAATCGTCCGGCGGAGTCCGGGCCAGACATCGCAGGCGAAGACCGGCTCCGGAGGGACGGCTCAGACGAGGATGAATCCGGGCCAGGCGTCTCAGGGAAGGATGAATCCGGGTCAGACACTACAGGGAAGGATGAATCCGGGCCAGGTACCACAGGGAAGGACGATGAATGCGGGCCAGGTACCACAGGGAAGGACGATGAATGCGGGCCAGGCACCGCAGGGAAGAGTGAATGCGGGCCAGGCACCGCAGGGAAGGACGATGAATGCGGGCCAGGCATCGCAGGGAAGAGTGAATCCGGGCCAGGCACCGCAGACAAGAACGATTCCGGGAGAGATTCCACCGGCAAGGGTCATTCGTCCATCCGCTCCCATGACAAGAGGCGAGATGTATCAGTCCAACCCGCAGCCAAAGGCGGAGCCGCCGGAAGGACTGCTAGACCGTGCAGATCAGGACCGTCCGCCCATGGAGCTGAAGCAGCTTGACTCAGGAAACGAAGTCAGCGGCGTACTTGAGGTAATGTCGGATGGATATGGCTTCATCCGTTCCAATAATTACCTGCCCGGAGAGGATGATGTTTATGTGTCTCCGTCCCAGATTCGAAAGTTTGGCTTAAAGACCGGTGATATCGTCTGCGGCAATACCAGGGTTCATGCGCAGCAGGAAAAATTCTCCGCGCTGTTATTTGTAAAGCTGATCAACGGCTGTACTCCTTCAGAAGCCGCGAAGCGGTACGATTTCGAACACATGACGCCCGTTTTCCCGAACGAACGTCTCAGGATGGAACGGACAGGAAGAGAGATCGCGATGCGGATCGTGGATCTGCTCGCACCGATCGGAAAAGGGCAGAGAGGATTGATCGTATCCCCGCCGAAAGCAGGAAAGACAACACTTCTGAAGGATATTGCGAGATCGATTCTGCGCAACAATCCGGAGATGCATATCATTATCATGCTGATCGATGAACGGCCGGAGGAAGTCACAGATATCCGGGAGGCGATCGTAGGTGATAATGTTGAGGTGCTGGATTCTACCTTCGATGAGACGCCGGAGCATCACCGCAGGGTTGCCGAGATGGGGATCGAACGTGCCAGGAGACTGGTAGAGCATTGCAGGGACGTGGTCATCCTGCTGGATTCCATCACGCGTCTCGCAAGAGCCTACAACCTGATTGTCCCGCCGTCGGGACGTACCTTGTCTGGCGGCCTTGACCCGGCAGCGCTCCATCCGCCGAAGCGGTTCTTTGGCGCTGCAAGGAACATGCGTGAAGGGGGAAGTCTGACGATCCTTGCAACCGCGCTGGTCGATACCGGATCCAAGATGGACGATGTCGTATACGAAGAATTCAAAGGAACAGGCAATATGGAACTGATCCTGGACCGCAAGCTCTCCGAGCGCCGCGTGTTCCCGGCCATCGATATCCAGAAATCCGGTACACGCAGAGAAGACCTGCTCCTGACACCGGATGAAGGGGAAGCATCCTACGTCATGCGCAAAGCAATGAATGGCATGAAGGGAGAAGATGCCGTTGAGCGGATCCTGGATATGTTTGCGCGTACCAGAAGCAATGAGGAGCTGATCCAGCGGGTGAAGCATTCCCATGTGGTCTGATTGTGATGTGTAACCGCATGCGGCGTTACAAGGCACACCCCCGCCAGCGGCGGCCTGTGGGTGTGCCTGGAAAAGTATGCGGCTGCATTCGTGACAATAAGCACAATAACTTGTTTACACAAAGAAAATTTTGTGGTATACTTTTACCAGAAAGCAGCGACAGGGACAGGAAAGGATCATGTATCCTGATCCTCGGCCCATGTTGGAATTGCAATATCATAAAGGACGTGAAAGGGGCGGTTCTATGGAGAAGATCGTGGTAACGATCGCCCGCTATTACGGCAGCGGCGGCAAGACCATTGGTGAGATGCTGGGGGAGGAGCTCCATATCCCGTTTTATAATCGGGAGATCCTCCGGATGGCATCTGATGATTCAGGGATCAATGAGGCGCTGTTCGCCCAGGCAGACGAGAAGCTCAGACGGACATCTTTGTTCCGCATCGCGCGGAAAGCTTACGACGGGACAGTGATTCCACCTGAGAGCAGAGATTTTCTGTCGAATCAGAACCTTTTTAACTATCAGGCAAAGATCATACGCGCGCTCGCGGATGAAGAGTCCTGCATCATCATAGGCAGGTGTGGAGATTATGTGCTGAGCGGGCGGGAGAACCTGATCAGGGTTTTCATCTATGCAAGTCCGGAGTATTGCCTTGAACAGGCAAGGCTGCGGGGCGCGTTTGGCGGAAAGACCACTATGAAGTATATTCAGGATACGAACAAGTATCGTGCTGAATACTACAAGTACTATACAGGGAATGACTGGAATGACTGCCGCAACTATGATCTGTGCCTGAACAGTGGAGCAATCGGGTTCCAGGGGTGCGTGGACGCGATCAAAGAGTATATCAGGATCCGGTTTCCGGACTATCACAACGATGCACTGTAAGGAGCTGTTCAGAAATAACTTGTACATATGACGCAGGACAAACGTTCATA
>CAMJIC010000036.1 GCA_946405675.1 uncultured Clostridia bacterium | reverse complement strand
ACTCAGCCGCGACGCTTAGACTGAGGGAGACATGCGGGCGGCATGGGCTTAAGGGAGCCATGGAGAGTATGAAATCTTACACACTTATGATCGATAAGGGGGATCATTCCAATCAGAAAGGCGGTGTTTTCATGCGGGTTCATCTGCCGGATAATGGTGGCATGACCATGATTGAGAACACATTTATCGATCATCTCATGCCCACGTCAAGCGGGGATTTTGTAAAAATTTATCTGTATCTGATGCGCTGCGCGCAAAACGGCAGCGCAGATATTTCTGTTGCCCAGATTGCCGACGCGCTGCATTATACGGAATCCGACGTGAAGCGCGCCATGGGATACTGGCAGAAAATGAATTGCCTGGAGCTGATCGAAGAGCCGGAAACTGCCAGTGCACCGCTGTCTGATCCGGAGCCGTCCTGCCCGCTTCCGCCAGGTACCGGCAGCAAGATCACGGAATTTCGGCCTGTCCGGAAGGCTTCCAAAGAGGATGTGAAAAGCGTGGTTTTCGTTGCGGAAAGCTATCTGGGCCGGCCTCTCTCACAGCCTGAGCAGGAGACGCTGGTTTATTTTCTGACCGATCTCGGGATGGATATCGACCTGATCGACTATCTTCTCGACTACTGTGTCACACTGAACCATACCAGCTTCCGTTATATCCAGAAGGTGGCGGTAAACTGGGCCGGCAAGGGGATAAAGACCGTGGAACAGGCACGCAGGGACTCCTCTTCCATCAGGCAGGAATACTATACCATCCTGCGTGCGCTGGGGATCCGGGACCATGAGCCGACGCCGGGAGAACGCGAATACATGGACCGTTGGCTGGATGAATATGCCCTTCCGATGGATGTGATCCTTATGGCCTGCAGACGCACCATCCTCCAGACAGGGAAGTCCCGCCTGGCTTATACGGAATCCATTCTGAAAAGCTGGAGTGAAAGCGGCGTAAAGAGCGCCCGGGATATCGAACGCCTGGATAAGGCGCATGAGCTTTCCGTCAGCCGCGCGAAGGCGCCGGCCAGGCACGCCGCAGCAAACGCAACCTCCGGACGTTTCCTCAATTTTGAACCTTCCGGCACGGACTGGAATGCCGTTGCCGACAATGTCATGAGAGTTCAGGAGGAACAGGCACGTTTGTCACAGGAGTCCTGACGGATGGGAATTACCAATTCACAATATGACGCCATCATGCGCGTCTATGAAAAAAGAAGGGTCGACAACCACCATGTCGAGGAAGCACGGCGCCAGGCCGCATATGATGCGATCCCTGCGCTGGGGCAGCTTGACAGGGCGGTTGCCTCTTTGTCTGTAGAGGCGCTGCGAAGGTCTCTGAAGGGCGGAAAGCCTCAATCCGGCGAAGGAGTCCTCCCCGCCAGCCTTGGGGCGCATCTGAAGGACGCTGCCGGCGGCATGGCCCCTGAACAAAGGCGCAGGCAGCTTCTTGCGGCACACGGATTTCCGGAGGACTATCTGGATCCTGTCTATACCTGCCCCGACTGCCATGACACGGGGTGGCAGGGCGCAAAGCACTGTCACTGCTTTGACCGCGAGGTCATATCCTTGTTCTATACCCAGTCAGGCCTTTCGGATATTCTCCTGAAGGAAAACTTTGACACCTTCGACCTTTCTCTCTACCGGGAGGATCTGATCGATGAAAGGTCAGGGAAAAGCTCCCGGCAGATCATGACATCTGCGCTGTCAGCCTGCAAAAGGTTTGCGCAAGGATATGGGAACGGGAAGCAGATGGATGACCTGCTTCTGACCGGGAAAGCAGGCCTTGGAAAAACGTTTCTGACACACTGTATTGCGAAAGAGCTCATTGACAAAGGCCGCTCTGTCATCTACTATTCAGCCGGGGAGCTGTTTGACCAGCTTGCCAGCCACCGCTTCGGGCGGGAGGACGACCCCTTGGAAGGCGTGGATGATGCTTTCCTGACCGGATGCGACCTCCTGATCATTGATGACCTGGGGACAGAATACATCAACAGTTTTGTGGGCTCTGCCCTCTTCCAGCTTCTGAACGCGCGTATTTCCCTGCGCAGGGGAACAGTGATCTCTACCAATCTCTCTCCCCTCGAGATCGGCCGGATCTATTCCGACCGCATATCTTCGCGCATCATGGAGCATTTCATTCTGATCCGGGTATTCGGTGAGGATATCCGTGTCCGCAAGCGAATCAGAGGAGCTTCTGTATAGCCTGAAAAACACTGCACTCCCATACGCCGCAGGCGGGACGGGCTGTAACGGTAACGGATGCATAACCGCATTCCTGCCGGCAGGCGGCCTGTAATGGAAGCGGCATCGGCACTGTACAAACTGATGAAGAGGAGGCTACTATGCTTACTGCAGCAAAAGGCGATCGCGCGACACGTACCGGGACAAAGGCGGCTGCCAAAAAGAACCGCGATGTGCTTCCGATCGGTGATCTGGGGATCATCGCACTCCCATCCAGCGCGGAGATGGGGCGCAAGATTAATGATTATATCGTACAGTGGCGCGAAGAACGCGACCATAAGCATCAAAACCACCCGCAGCTGCATGGCTATGTGCGCGACAACTATCTGATCCGTACGGAGACTCCCCGCTTCGGGTCGGGAGAAGCCAAAGCTACCATATTCGATTCCATCCGCGGATTAGATATCTTTCTCATTCTGGATGTATGTAATTACAGCATTACTTACAATATGCGCGGAAAGGTCAATCACATGTCGCCTGATGATCACTTCATCGACCTGGAGCGGGTGATCTCGGCGATCGGCGGGAAAGCACGCCGCATCAACGTGATAATGCCGTTTCTCTATGAAAGCCGCCAGTTCAGGCGTTCCGGCAGGGAATCCCTTGACTGTGCCCAGGCTTTGAAAGAGCTGGTACGCATGGGAGTCGATAATATCATCACCTTTGATGCCCACGACCCCCGCATCCAGAATGCGATCCCGCTGTCCGGATTTGAAAACTTCCTGCCTATTTACCAGTTTATCAAAGGTCTTTTCCGCGCGGCGCCGGACTTCTCGGTATCGCCTTACCATCTGATGATCGTCAGCCCTGACGAGGCCGGCACCTCCCGTGCCGTCTATATGGCAAACGTGCTGGGGGTAAACATGGGGATGTTCTACAGGAGAAGGAACTATACGGTAACGGTGAACGGAGAGAATCCCATCGTTGCCCATGAATTCCTTGGCGCGCCTGTGGAGGGAAAGGATATTGTCCTTCTGGATGATATGATCTCTTCCGGCAATACTGTCCTTCAGATCGCGAAGGAACTGAAATCCCTCGGAGCCAGACGGATCTTCATCTGCGCGACATTCGGTCTGTTTACGGACGGGCTGGACAAGTTTGATGAAGCCTGGAAGAAAGGCATTTTCCACTCCCTGCTGACAACCAACCTGGTCTACCAGCGGCCGGAGCTTCTCTCGAAGCCATATTACCGCGGCTGTGACCTGAGCAAATTCATTGCGCTGATCATCGATTCCCTCAATCATGACAGTTCTCTGAGCGATCTGCTTGACCCGGTAGACCGGATCAATCGTTTCCTGAGAAAACAGAACAAGAAACAACATTGAATGGTTTCCCCTGCCAGCCGGGGTGTGACTTGTTACGATGAATAAAAAACGCTGCCCCGGCTTTCGACAGGGCAGCGTTTTTCAATTGGTCATCAATGATGGAACAGGCGGATCCCGGTGAATACCATGACCATCCCGTAGTCGTTGCAGCGCTCAATGACCAGGTCGTCCCTGATGCTGCCTCCGGGCTGGGCTACGTATTTCACTCCGCTCTTGTAAGCGCGGTCAATATTATCCGAAAACGGGAAGAAGGCATCTGATCCCAGCGTCACTCCCTGAAGGGTATCCAGCCAGGCTCTTTTGGCTTCTTTGGAGAATGCCTTCGGCTGCTCGGTAAACACCTTCTGCCAGCAGCCATCCGCCAGCACATCCTCCGGCCACTCTCCGATATAGACATCGATGGCGTTGTCGCGGTCGGCCCTGCCGATATCGCTTCGGAACGGAAGATTCAGGACCGTATCGCTCTGCCTCAGATACCAGTTATCCGCCTTGGAGCCTGCAAGCCTTGTGCAATGAACCCTGGACTGCTGCCCTGCGCCGATCCCGATTGCCTGCCCGTCTTTGACAAAACAGACTGAGTTCGACTGGGTATATTTGAGCGTGATCAGGGAAATCTTAATATCACGGATTGCTGCTTCATCAAGGCTGCGGTTCTTTGTCACAACATTTTTCAGGAAATCATCATCGATGACAAGGTTCTGCCTTCCCTGCTCAAATGTGATCCCATATACCATCTTCCGCTCCAGCGCTTCCGGCTCATATCCCGGGTCGATCTGCAGGATGACGTAGTTTCCCTTCTTCTTCCCTTTCAGGATCTCCAGCGCCTCCTTCGAATAGCCTGGCGCGATCACACCATCCGACACCTCACGCCTGATCAGGCGGGCCGTATCCTCATCGCACTCATCCGACAGGGAAATGAAATCGCCGAAAGAGCTCATCCTGTCTGCGCCCCTTGCCCGCGCATAGGCACAGGCCAGCGGGGAAAGATCCTCTTTCAGGTCATCGACCCAGTAAATCTTCCTCAGGACACCCGTCAGGGGAAGTCCCACCGCAGCGCCGGCAGGCGATACATGCTTGAAGGACGCAGCGGCCGGGAGGTGTGTTTCCCGCCTCAGCTCACGTACCAGCTGCCATCCGTTCAGCGCGTCCAGCAGATTGATATATCCCGGCCTGCCATTCAAAACCGTGACAGGCAGGTCACTGCCGTCCTGCATGAAAACACGGGACGGTTTCTGGTTTGGATTACAGCCATATTTTAAGACAAGTTCATTCATTGCTCTCTCCATTCTGGTGCAGATTGACGATACGTGTTTCATACCGCCCTGTTTCGATCTCTATGTAACGGACAAACAGGGAAACCTTGTTATCCTTGTTCAGGTTTTCCCAGACCATGGAAGTAAAGTCATCGATCCCGCCCGTGATATCGACACGCTGCGGCTCCCCCTCAAAGCTCGGGAGCGGATCTCCGTCGGACAGATAGGTGTGGAGGAAATGACCCTCACCCGCCTTCGGATTCTCATACGAGAAATTAAAGCGCTCACAGGAGGATGGATCCCCGTCCGCGCTCTTGAGGATATTCATCTTATACTCATAAGCCCCGTTCCTGATATCCAAAAGTGCAGAGATCCTGGGCGTATAATTCGGCGCATCCGGCTCGAAGGTTCGGCTCCTGAGTGACTCTCCGAAGGTCTTCCCATCCAGCAGCCCCTGCACGACGGTGTCCGTCTGGTCTCCGTTTGTAATGATCAGATTCGTTCCAAACACACGTACCGGAGCATATATGATCAGGCTCGGGTCTTCCATCCTGGAAGGGTCAAATGCCTGCGTCCTGATCCCCTCTCCGTCTTCCACAAATATCCGGTTCCTGCTGTTTGCAGACCGTCCCATGATAAAATATGCGGCGACCGCATATCGTCCGTCCTCCGACCGGCCAACAACAATGCCGCGTCCCGGATAACAATTCCCTGCCAGTTCCTGCGAAAGTGCCTTCTTTACCATGATTCCTTTTCCTCGCTCATCTTAACAGTTCTGAACCCTTGGTTCTGAACTGTTATGTCAGTCCGCCATGCAATTTTTGCTTCGCAAAAAAGGAGGCCGGACAAACATGTCCCATTTCCCGGCGCAACGCGAAAATCATACATAGCAAGACCTGAAAAGTCAAGACAGCTGATGTATTTTTGACACCATCTCCAGTTCCCGCTTCTGACAGGAGAAAAGAATCACCTGTCTTCCGCACTCCGACAGAAACCGCACAGCCCGCTCCAGACGGTCATCATCATACATCGCGAATGGTTCATCCAGGAGGATCGGCACCCTTTTCCCTTCTGTCAGAAGGAGCGCCGATGTCAGCCGCAGGGCAAAATAAACCTGCTGCATCGTTCCATAACTGACCTGCTCCAGAGACAGCAGCCGCTCAGGTGTGTTCAGCTGTACCACCATCTTTTCATCCAGAGAGATACGGGTGTATTTTCCTCCTGTCAGCTCAGACAAAAGCCGGGAGACATCTTTGGCAAATTCCGCTCCGCTCTCATGGTACATCGTCCCAGCAAGCTCACGGATCCTGCTTTCCGCCATCCCGATCGCCCGAAGATCCTCATCATACTCAGACAGCCCCGCCTTTTTCCTGTAGAGCTCTTCCAGTCCGGCTCTCAGAGCGTCCAGCTTTTCCCTTCTCAATGAAATCTCGCGGTCAAGAAGCTGCGTCCTTGCGATCATCTCCACCTCTTTGCCACGCCTCTGTGCATCCTCCATCTCCTGCAGCTTCAGTGCCTGAGCCTTCAGAAGCGCTTCCTGCTCTCGTTCCCGTGCTTTCATAAGCGCTTCCTGCTCCCTTGCCGCCTGAGCCCTCACAAGCGCTTCCTGTGCCCGTGCCTCGCGCTGCCTGGCCATTTCCATATCCTGAGCGTCCTCCGGATCCTCACGAAATCCCAGGTGCCTGTTCCAAAAAACCTCTCTTTCCAATCGTCTTCTCAGCCGCTCTGACTTTTCCATCGGATGAAGGAGCCTCCAGACAAGCATCACCGCGACGATCCCGCTAAGAAGCGCTCCGGCCCCGGTTACGATCCGCATCCGCAGGCCGGCCGCAAGAAACGCACACGCAAGCATCAGCCCTGAAGCGGTTAAGGAGAGCAGGACCATCGCAGGAAGCAGGACGCCCGCTGTCTCCACCGGCTCATCGTCAGCCTCCGGCTCCTGAGACGCATCCGGAGGCAGATTCATGGCCGCATCCGGAGCCGCATTCGAGGCCGCTCTCCAAGCTGTACCCGGCGGCGGATTCATCGACGCATCCAAAGACACATCCGGCGGCGGATTCAGCGACACCTCCGCAGACACACCCGGCGGCGGATTCACAGCCGCATCCGGAGCCTGATCCTGTCCGGCAGGCTCATTTTCCCCGATCCGTTCAAAGGAATGCGCCGCTTCCCCCAGCGCCCCCTCCTTCGAGCGGCGCTCCAGCATCCTCTCCAGATCCCGGCCTACGTACTCCGACTCCTGCGTTTTCTGCCGGATCTCCTTCTCGATCTCCTCCACCGCGGCATGTTTCCGGCTCTCGACCTTCTTTCTCTTTTTCCGCAGGAATTCCTGCGCAGCGGAGATATCCAGCGACTCGTCCGCAGTCTTGCTGCAGTTGACCAGATAATCCCTCAGCCGCCTGGAAAGACCATCTCCCGAAGCCTGCCGTGCCTGCCGGATGAACACCGTATTGTCAAAATCCTCCGCCGCAAGACCGGCTGTGAAGTACCGGATCGCCGCGAGGGGATCCTCCGCCTCGGTTCCGTCCGTCTCACAGACCACCTCGACGCTCTCCTCCCTGCGGTGAAAATTCCGGTCGATCCGGTAGATCTTCCCCTCATAAAGAAGCTTCATGGAACCGGCAAAGTAAGAAGGATTCTCCCATGGTTCCCTCAGCTGGTACTCATCAAGGCTCCTGGACCTTGTTCTGGTGATCCCGTACAGCATTGCTTTCACAAATGCATGCAGCGTACTCTTTCCCGATTCATTTGCACCGGAGATGATATTGATCCCTGTGTGCAGGTCGATCCGGTAATCTGTAAATTTCCCAAAATGCTTCAGGTGAAGCTGAATGATCTCCATCGTTATCCCTGCCTCCGGGCGCTGTCCGACAGCAATGCCTCCAGGCCGTACTGAAGCGCCTTCTCCTCTGTCCTGTCCAGCTTCCTTCCTTCAAAGCTCTCGATATAGCGGCCGGTCAGTGTCCCTGCGTACCGTTCTTTCAGTTCCTCCATGTGAAATGCCATGACAGACATATCCTGCACCTCCAGGATCATGCCCGCAGACTGGATCAGGTCCGTATCAAACTCCACGGCAGGATTCCTCTGCCCGGTGATCGTGATCCGGTAAATATTCTCCCGTCCCCTCTCCTCGATCGCCGCCTGCACCCGGTCGCGTATGGAGAAGACGGTATCATCCTCACTGCACTGCACCTGAAGTGAGACATATTCACGCAGCGCCTTTTTTACAAAATGCACCTCCACCTGTGTCCCATGAGTCTGGGCTGCCAGATATCCATGCGGTCCCTCATCCCCCGCGTCAATCGGGGACAGGGCGCCAGGGTAAAGGGCACGGTCCTTCAGGAGCACGGTAGGCTTATGGATATGGCCAAGGGCTATGTAATCGAATCCGGATGCAGCCATCGCCTGCGGATCGATGGGAATATGGTCCCGGTCTCCGCCATGGGCAAGAAGGATATGAAAATACTCGTTTTTTCTTGGGCGGAGACGGTCATAGCGGTTTTCCCGGATCTGGTTCGTGTCATAAGAAAACCCATACACCTCGCATGAAATGGACGGAAAAAGAATGCACTCTGTCTTGCGGCTTCCAAGAAATGCGACATTCGGGGCAAAGTCAAAACGCTCCCACGCGCTCCCCGGGCTGCAGCAGTCATGGTTCCCCGCGATCAAAGCAAAGCAGATCTCAGGATACGATCCCAGCAGATAGTTGACCTCCCGGAGCTGCTCCATATCCGGCGTCCTGTGAAACAGGTCGCCCGCGATCAAAACCAGGTCCATCTTCATCCGGTCCGCATCCGCCACGCAATCGCGGAACGTATCCCAGATCTCCCGCCTGCGCTCCTTCGCCCACTCAAAACGCCCGTCCGGCTCACAGCCCAGGTGGACATCCGCCATATGCATAAATCTCATGTTCGTTCTTCCTTTCCGGATCAGTTTACCATAGAAAGATGCAGTAATCCATGTTATACTAAATCTGTCTGACAACTATTATTCATAGAAGGGAGTTGAGTCTTATGGGAATGATCAGTGAATTCAAAGAATTCATCATGCGCGGCAACGTCATGGATATGGCAGTCGGTGTGATCATCGGCGGCGCATTCAACTCGATCGTCAGTTCTCTGGTAGATGACATCATTATGCCTGTCATCTCCCTGATTACCGGCAAGATCGATTTCACGAACCTGTTCGTCGCGTTGGACGGAGGTTCTTACAAGAGCCTTGCCGCCGCCAAAGCAGAGGGGGCTGCTGTATTTGCATATGGAAGCTTTATCCAGAACATTATCCAGTTCCTGATCATCGCTTTCGTGCTGTTCATGGTTGTGAAGGGGATGAACAAGCTTCGCAGGCCTGAGCCTGAGAAAGCCCCGACCACCAAGATCTGCCCGTTCTGCAAGAACGAGGTGCCGATCGAAGCAACCAGATGCGGATTCTGCACCAGCGAATTGTCAAAATAACACAGTCATCATGTTAAAAAGGATCAGCTGCCTGCGCAGGCACCTGATCCTTTTTATTGATTCAAAAACGATCATCTCCGATCTCGTATCATCCCTGATCCCGGAATACAATCTCTCCCGTTGCCGCGTCCATGCTCTCTATGATCGCAAGCGACTCCACGCGGATCCCTTTATCCCTGAGCAGCTTCCCGCCGGTCTGGAATCCCTTCTCTACCGCGATCCCGACTCCCTCGATCGTCGCTCCGGCGGATTGGATCAGATCGATCAGGCCGTTCACAGCGCACCCGTTCGCGAGGAAGTCATCGATGACCAGGATGTGGTCCTCCTTGCTCAGGAACTTCTTTGATACGATCACATCATAGGTTCGTTTATGCGTGAAGGATTCGATCTTCGTGGTATACATCTCTCCGTCCAGGTTGACACTCTGGGCCTTTTTGGCAAACACCACAGGTACATGGAAATGCTGCGCCACGATCACGGCAATCCCGATCCCGGACGCTTCAATGGTCAGGATCTTGTTAATCGGCCGGCCTTCAAACAATCGGCGAAACTCCTCGCCCATCGCATTGAACAGGTCAATATCCATCTGGTGATTCAAAAAACTGTCAACCTTGAGAATATTCCCCTCTTTCACGACACCGTCTTTCCGAATCCTTTCTTCCAGCAATTTCATAAAGAAGTCCCTCCTTCGTACCACTCTCATCCGTACCACTGTCATTCACGCAAAAGCATCAGCCCTCTGTGCCCCGCAGCCTGCCGAAGGCAGGCGATACGTCCAGCTGGCCTGAACCAATCCCATGCTTAAATTATAATGACAATCATCAAGCTGCACAAGGAGCATTCGTATGTGACATGGCCGGAAATAAAGCGGCGTTACAAGTCACATGCCCGCCAGCGGGCGGCCTGCGGGTGTGACATGCAGCAAAGCGGCAGGCCGAAGCCTGCCGCTCTTTTCATTCATTTGTTTTCTGTCTCTGTCTCAATGCTGATCTCTGTGTCAGCCACAACCTCCATCGTCAGCTCAGTCTCCTCCGTCATAAGCGTTCCCTGAGCAGCCTCCGTCTCATCCGACTGCGGTGCAGTATAAGAACGATCCTTCAGGATTGCGTCGAGCTTTTCAGCATCCACATCAAATTTCTCGTCCGCCATCCACTTTTCATAGACCTCATCAATCTTTTCCTGCTTACGCTCGTCGATGATCTCCTTCTTCTTATTTTCAGTCGCAGCCTCATCCAACGCATCCTTCACATAAAGGATATAGTAGGCATCATCCGTCTCGACGATATGATCTACAAGCGTCTCATCCGCCAGATCATTGGTTGCCTCAATGATCGCCGCATCCGGATAAGTATCATCCTTTCCGAAGGTGAAAGTGGATGTCGTCACGCCCGGAACGGACTCAGAAGTCACATTGGAGATAGCCGTATCCATATCGACCTTTCCGCTCTTCAGAGATTCCAGCATCTCATCCGCCATGGCGCGGTACTTCACCTTTGCCGCAGCCATCGCCGGATCTTCCGACTCACTCTGGGCTTCATCAGCATTCTGTCCGGCTTCCTCTGTCTGCTCAGCCTCTGTGGCAGGCATCCCGGCCTCTGCAGCAGACGTCTCAGCCTCCGTGATCTGCTGGGACGTGGAATCTGCCGCCGACCCCTCTCCGGAAGCCTTCGTCTTCTTCGCTTCCTCAGTCTCGACCACGCTGGTCTCACCTTCTGTCATAGCCGTATCCACAGCTGTCTCAGCCTCTGTCTCAAGCGTATTTCCGGCCTCCGCTTCTGTTCCGGCCATCTCACTCTCAGACTGTGCCTCTGTTTCCGTCTCCGTAGTCGGCATATAGCGGATATACTGCACATATCTCTGAGCCGCTTCCTCATCGGAAACGTTCATGTCAACATCCGCCGTCATCCCCTCTTCGACCTTCGCCTTGATGGTACTGAGCGTCAGATAGTTCTCCACAACCTCCTGGGTCGCGCTCATGGAAGCAAGCACATCCTTGTCATTGTCCGCGATAAACTCCGCAGCCGCATCCGTGATCGCCTTCTTCTCATCATCCGTCAGAGAAACATTATAATCCGAAGCATGCTCCTCGGCCAGAAGAAGCCGCTCGATATCCTCCCCGATATTTGACTTGAAGCTATCCCAGGTACTGATGCCAAGTCCCTGCCCGTCATCCATCGACCAGATATCCTGCTGCATCATAGATGCATAGTAAGCATAGATATCATCCAGCGAAGCCTGCTCATAACGAAGCACGAAATTCGCCAGGTCGCCATCGACCTTCTCCCCGTTAAATGTAAAAGCCGAAATGGCATCCGTTTTCTTTCCGCATCCGCTCAGGGCACCTGCACATACAGCCGCCGCAAGAGCAACAGCCGCACCCTTCTTCCATACCTTTCCCATTGCCTTCTTCTCCTTCTTGCTACAAGATCATTTGTGTCCCTCAGGGCACCGAACCATTATAATGGTTTTATGCCAGAACTTCAAGCATGAAACTTCCGCCGCCAGGCGCTTCTCCTGGCTGAATCCTGGCTGACGTTACAAGTCACTCCCCCCGCCAGCGAACCGGCCTGTACTCCACGGCGGATATATATTAGGTTACCGGTGCGACGTTAGTATCTGAGGGAACGGGGAGCAATACCAGATATCAATATTCAGTTCAAAACGCACCAGGTTTGACACTTACGGAAGAAGTGTCAGGGACTTTGACTTTATCGCCAGCAAAGAAAGCAAAAGGAACCGCCGGAGCGATTCCTTCCTGCTCATTATCGTTCAGGTTCCTTCTGCGTTCAGAACAATTCACGCAGTGCTTAGGATCTGTTACAGAATAACTTGTACATCTGACTTGTCCAAACGCTCATCTGCTGCGTTGGAAAGCCTCGCCGTAGCTTAGTCCACATAAGCCTCCAGATCCAGCGGTTTGCAGGATGTAACCTTGGATACACCCTGCAGGTCATTGTAAACATCCACTATGAAAAGATCCTTTGCCTCGCTTCCAATTCCAAGGCACAGGAACCTATAGTTAGTTCCTGCAACCAGCTGGGTCCCCAGAAGCGCAATCGGGCGGAGGCTGTATGTCGTATAGCCAGTCAGCGCCTTCGTGAAAACATTGCGGACATCATTCTCCAGTGCTGCCGGCCTGTTCTTAATCGTCCGAATCATCAGCCCACCGGCAGTGTTTCCCGAACGGGGCTTATCACTATAAGCGATGTTCGCGATCTCGAGATCATTGTCAGTCCCAAACGTAACCTTCTTGTTCGTTGCTCTGACCATTGTCACGATATTCCACTCTTCCTCATCCGTATCCTGACACAGAAAAACGTACCTGGTACCATTCACAACCTGCTTTGCAAGCACCACAACCGGCTCATAATCATCTTCCAGATCTTCATCGATTCCTTTTTCAAAAATTTTACGCTGTCCTGCAGACAAAAATGAGTACGTTGTCTCAGCAACTTCCCACCCTCCGACCGCATCAGCAGCAAAAACCGGAACCGCAGTCATGATCACTATGGCACAGATGGCGATAAACAATTTCCACTTCCCTCTCATAATTCAATAGTCTCCTTTCCATGATCACTTTTTGGCAATTCATACACAACCTTTTACAATGGAAGGAAGCAGCTTCCTTTTCATGGCTGTTATGCTACAGGCACACGCAGCGGTTCTTTCCTGTATTCTTCGCTTCATACAATGCCCTGTCAACCCGGAGGACAAGGCTGTCCGCACTTTCCCCTGCCTGTCTTTGCGTGACTCCAAGGCTGATCGTCCTGCATCCGCACTGCGGAAAAGCAATGGCGCTGAATTCTTTTCTTATCTTCTCAGCAATCCCGAGCGCTTTCCTGGTGTCACACGCGGGAAGGAGGATCATAAACTCTTCTCCGCCCCACCTTCCGACCGACGCTCCTGATACCTCACAAGCCCTTTCTTTCATCAGGTTTGCGAGCGTGCAGATCACGGCGTCTCCTTCTTTATGCCCAAAGGTGTCGTTGATCTTCTTGAAATTATCAATGTCGATCATGATCAGGGAATCTGTCGCCCTATCCGTCTGATCATCGCTTTCCTCGATCCTTCTCTGGATCTCCGTCCGGTTATAGAGCCGGGTCATGCCATCCGTGACCGCCATATCGCTTAACTTCTGATTCATGTCGGAAAGCTGCTCATTGGCCGCCTCCAGCTCCCTGGTCGCTTCTTCGATAAAGTTCGCCAGCCTTTCAACAGTGGAAACCCTCCTGGCATTAACATCCTTTTCTTCCGCCTGCCTGCGTTTCGTTTTCTTTCCTTCCAGTTCTTCTTTCATGGATGCGATCACAAGCGTCAGGTTATGCTGGTTCACATATTCCCCTGTCCTGAGGAATTCACTCAGCGTATAGAATCCGGAAGACGGAGCGATCGTCTGGAAAGCACGTGTCTCATTGCCAATCTCAGCATCCCCCCAGAACGCCTTCCTTCCGGCGCATGAAAAGATCGCGATTACATCCGGCTCCTCTTTGCGGATCTGGGCAACGTTCTGAAACACATTCTCCATGATCGTGACCGGATCTCCGTATGCAAGGCGGATCTTCCCGGCCCGTTCCACATCCGAGGCCATCACCAGTGAGCCATCCTTCAGGCACTCCTGGGGATGACGCAGGATCCCGATCCCGTGATAGCGGATCAGATAGGGGAATTCAAGCGTATTGTAAAGGAATGTGTCGTCATTTTCTATCTTCAGGTATCTTCTGTAGGTCTCAAACGCACTGATCCCCTCGATCTCCTGAAGGATGTTCCCCTTTGCCTTTGTAATCTCCATCTCTTTCCCGAGGGGTTTCCATCCGCTGATGTACCGCGTCCGGATCGACAGCGCATCTCCCCCGATGAAGGCAAAGACAATACTGTGATCCGCCGCCCTGCCGCCGTCTGACAGTACAAATGAAGAGGACGAGTTCAGCGCCTCATTGAACGCGCCTCCCCCCAGGATCTGCACGTCGCTGCGAACCTTATCCAGTTCGCTGCACAGGCTTGACATGGATGTTTCCCATACTGTCGTATACAGCATAATGGCCTTGACCCAGAGGTTTTCATTGGCAAAATGCGCCACCTCGCGGATGACACTGTCTACGTTCTCAATCCCAAGATGATACTGTTTTGTCTCAATGCGGGCCGTCGGATCTTCAAATTCCGTGCAGGTAACAGCATAAATATCCGGACTCAGGTCGCCATGAATGATATTCCCGCAGGAAGAGCATCCCACATAATGCGCTCCGGGAAAAACTGCTTCCAGTGCCTCAGCGATCCGGTTCACGGCATCCTTATCCATGGAGCCGGAAAACACCTGAAAAAGCAGCCGATCCTTTTCCGCATGCCCTGTCTGTCCGAGCAGACCCTCAAACTCTTTCCCCGCTTCTTCGGCACTGTTAAATGACAATTGATACTGTTTCACAGATCTCTCCTTTTTCAATCAACCCCGCTGCCATCCCAAACTCCACTACTCTTATGGTAGCATGTTTCAAAGACAAAAAGCAGTATTATTTATGAATTATTCATGTATTTTCAGTTTTCTTCCTGCAGCCCGCCCCTGCCCGCAGGCTGGCCTGTGCGTATCAATCATTACGCTCTGACAGCTCTTCAGATCAGACCCTGAATAATTACATGCGTTCTGCCAGGCACGTCCCGAATCCGAAAAAAAAAACCGCCGTACATATGTACAGCGGCTCTTTCCTCTGGAGCATATGAGATTCGAACTCACGACCTCTACAATGCGAATGTAGCGCGCTCCCAACTGCGCTAATGCCCCGTGACTTCGTTATACTACCGCAATTGACCGGGAATGTCAACTATCTTTTTTCGATCTCACTATTATATTTTCCTGCGCCGTTACAAGTCACACCCTCGCCAGCGGGCGGCCTGTGAGTGTGCTTCTACGCTTCGCTCCGGTCGGCGCTAAACGCGTGTCACTGGCACGCAGCGCCCTCCTTCATCCAAAACCCGCTTCGCCAGGCTAACTGCTAACCTCGACTAAGCGAATGGCATCAGGACTCCGTCACCGACTACGTCGGTGCCACCTCATGCCGAATGCCGGGGTATTCAGCTTAGGATCTGTTACAGAATAACTTGTACATCTGACTTGTCCAAACGCTCAT
>CAMJIC010000035.1 GCA_946405675.1 uncultured Clostridia bacterium | reverse complement strand
AGCGGCTTCCCCTTCCTCTACGTCCTCGTATGCGGCCGTTTCCTCTTCTTCAGCATCCTCATATGTGGTCACTTCCTCATCTTCATCATCCTCATACGTGGCTGCTTCCTCTTCCGCTGCATCCTCATATGCAACGACTTCCGCATCTTCAGCATCCTCAACGTCTTCAGCATCCTCAACGTCAGACGCGGCCTCCTCCTCCATCTGAGCCTGCAACTCGTTCACAGCCTGGATTACAGATTCCGGAATTTCCTTACTTCCCTTCTCATACTTCCCCTCAATCGTTGGCGCAATACCAATTGCAACTGCAAAATCAGTTTTAGAAAGATTGAGAGATTCACGGATCGCTTTCAGTTCAGTATTCGTCATTTGATTTATCGCTCCTTCTCACTATGCTCTATTATTATCTGCTCCAGACTGTTCTTTCTTTCGATTATTCAACATGCCAAAGACCCGGCAGCCGAGCTGGCTGCCAGGTCTTATTATATACAAATCACGTAAAAAGCGGATTGCGAAGTCTGGCATGACATTCAAAAGATTCTCCATCCTGGGTTCTGCCTATAGAAAGCATCTGATCGGCGCCGGCAGTGCAAAACGGGCAAATCTGTCCATAACGCCATCCGCCTGATACATTCTTCAGATTCTCGACTGATAATTTGATCTTTTCATTATCTGCCATAGTATGATCCTCCTTCCTCCTTTTTTGAAACTTTGTAATAAACAAGTACTTTCTACATACATACTTATATCATGGACACAACAGTAAAGAAAAACAAGCGCATCTGAGAATCTGTCCATTTGATATAAACGTATCAGCGCTATTATCCGCATCTGAACGGCAATACCGCATCCTTCCATGTTAGTAAACGATCCGTTTCTTTCCTCAGTCCGCCTTCGGAAGGTTCCAACGGTAATGTGCGGCCAAAAACCGTAAAACAATCACGGTCACAGCACCTGCCAGCATACATGGTATTGGCTGAAAATGATGCCAGCATAAAGAACACACGACAGCTCCCGCGATAGACGCGCAGGCATAAAAGTGCTTTGTGAAAATATAAGGTGTATTGCCTGCCAGAACATCTCTTAACACACCTCCGCCAACACCGGTGATCACTCCCACGAAAACGGCAAGATGTACATTTGTATCAGCCACATGCGTATAAGCGGTTTCCACGCCAATCACCGTAAACAGTCCAAGTCCTGACGCATCCATAATATGGAGCAGTATTTCATAAAAGGACTTCCGTTGAATGGAAAACCGCTTCTTTACAAAGAAGAACACAACGATCCCTGACGCCAGTGATGTCAGCGTAAACACAGGGTTCCGAAAAGCCGCCGGAGGTGTTATGTTCAGTATGACATCCCTGATAATTCCGCCCCCCACTCCAGTCGTCATCGCAAGAATCGCAACTCCAAACACATCCATTTTCTTTTGGATTCCAACGATAGCACCCGAAATCGCAAATGCAATTGTGCCTGCAAGTTCAAAAAACAGCAGCATATTTCTTACTCTTCCTGTAACTGTTCAGGATCTGTTCTGAAGTCCACTCTCCGGCTCCTGAATCTTTGGATCGAAACTTCCAGCGGCTCCGGCTTGTAGAAACAGAAGCCCTGCACCAAATCACATCCGGTTTCTTACAGAAAATGGAGCTGCGTCTGCGTATCGGCACCCTTTTTTCATCTCCATCTGTCACTGCATCCTCTTCAACAAACATCAGGCGCTTCCGGAAAAACACTGTCTTCCCCGGAGCGTTCCGTTCTTGAACCAGACTCATATACATCAAATTTTACATGCAACGCCATCTCTTTTCAAGTGGAACAGTCCTTGAGTCCGTCGCCGCAGCTAAGGATCTGTTACAGAATAACTTGTACATCTGACTTGTCCAAACGCTCATCTGCTGCGTTGGAAAGCCTCGCCGTAGCAAGCTCTGATCCTGGGGAAAAGAAGAAGCAAATGAGATAACAATCAAAAAAACAGAGCACTGCGAATGCTCTGTTTTCCATAGACAGATGATAGCTTCTGAACTCAGAAAGGGATGATTTAAGGCAGCAGGATACGGGGGACTGTATTCCCCCCGCAAATGAGCCTTAATATGCCCCTTTCACTTCCTTGATACAGCTTGTGCTCATGCCAAGTTTTTCGCAAAGCTTTACCGCATCATCATATGTGGAAACATGCATCTTCACGTTCCCGTTGTATACTTTGGAATAGCCTTCCACGCAATAATACTTCTGGCTTCCGCCTGTTGTACCGCCGCTCACCTGACCAAGCTCGTTCTCCGTCAGTCTGGCCGCCTTCTTCAACTCATCTCTCGTTACCATGATATCCTCCTTTTATTCACTGCAGCTGATGCAGGAAACAGCCTCCGCCGCCAACTGCAAGACACATGTTTCGCTGTTAAGCATCTTTCTTGTTATACGATGGACAATGAAAGAGGGACAGAAAATGTTGGCATCGATTTTTGCGTCAGACGAAACGTTCCGGCGCCTGGCTTTTCAGCAGCTTTTCACAATGGATGTCATCCATCATTTCCGCCAGACCACAGAACATATGGTTTGTAAAATAAGTCGGCTTTTGATATGATGCGGAAGTAAGGACCTGTCACGATCGGATCTGAAAAATGAATTGTTACTGCTCCATATAGCAATCCGGAGGTACGCATAGATGAAGCATTTTTTAGAAACAATTGAAGAGAACTGCAATCTGTACCCGAACAGGACCGCGATTCTGGAGGATGACGCGGGCATCACATACGGAGAGTTCTGGCTGCGCTCCTCCAGAGTATATGTCTCTCTTCATCGCAGACAGATCAGCCCGGGGGATGTGGTCATGATCCATCTTTCCAGCACGATCGATACGATCATATCATGCATCGGTGTCATGCGCGCAGGTGCCGCCTTTCTGATTGCCGGATCAGAGCATGATGGAGACGCCATCCGCTATATGTATGAGGACGGGGGCTGCAGATATCTGATTGATGAATCGGCATTTTTCCATATGCAGTCAGAAAAGGGAATCGATGGCATGGAGGATGTCAGTGAACACACACCAGCATACATCATCTACACTTCCGGAACGACCAGAAAGCCAAAGGGCGTAATGCTTGAGCGCGGCGCAATGACTCTGTGCATGACTTCCTTCGGATATCAGGGAGATCGTCTGATCCGGGGAGACGACAGGATTGCACTGCTCTCTCCTCTCACCTTTACCGCAGGCCTCATCGTTATGAATATCACCCTCTCCGGCTCAGCCACGCTATGTGTCGCCAGCCGCGGCACCCTGACCACCCCCGCCGCGATGAGGGCCTTTTTCGAAAAGAACAAGATCACCGCCTGCTTTATGACACCGGCTCTATACCGGGTATATCACGATTTCAATCCTCAGATGAGAGCTGTCATTCTGGGGGGAGAAGCTGTGCCCGATGATCTCCTGATCCAGACCGGGGAAGCCGGGGAGAAAGGCATGGATCTGTACAATATGTACGGGCAGTCCGAGTCCGGCTTTGTCGTGACGATGCAGCGCCTGGGCGGCGCACAGCATCCTGCGTCAGCCGGTCTGCCGCAGTCAGACAGTAGCATCCGCGTGCTGATTCTTGATGAAGATGGACACCCGGTAAAGGATGGAGAAACGGGTGAGCTGTGCTATGAGAATCCATTTTTCCGCGGCTATGTCGGAATGGAGGATGAAACCCGTCGTGTTCTGAGGAACGGCCTCATTCATTCCGGGGATCTGTGCCGGCGTCTTCCGGACGGCACAATCCGGATCACAGGCCGAATGGATGACATGGTGAAAATACACGGCCTTCAGGTCCGCCCTTCCGAGATTGAAGACGCAATCTCCCAGTGCTTTGATGTCAGCGGTGTCGTCGTCCGCTGTACAGAACAGGCTACAAAGGTATTCATCTGTGCTTATTACACCGGAGAGACCGAGCTCTCCCCTGTCCTGGCGCGGGAAAAACTGGCCGGCCACCTGCCCGGACATATGCTTCCGACACATTTTTTCCACGTCAGCAGAATTCCTTTCAATCAAAACGGAAAAGCAGATTACGAATCCCTGCCCTCTCCGGCAGGCGACAGCCAGCCTTTCATCTCCACGGCAAAGAATCTGCCGAAAGCAGAGCTGTCCGAAATCGTACAGACTGTAGCGCAGTTTCCGGAACCAATCGACAAGGATACCAGCCTGATCTCCCTGGGCATGAGCAGCCTTACATTCATTGAACTGATCGGAGAGATCGAAAAGAGAACCCATGTCCGCCTCAGTCTTTCAGACATCATGAAACAGCCGGATATCGCGCACATCAGCGCTCTGATCCGAAAAGCGTCCGAAAGCAAAAACTGCCATCTCCAGGAACCCCAGGAAGTGTCAAAGGCCAGGGCATGGCTTCCCCTGACCCCAAACCAGCTCGGGATCTTCACGGAATGTGAAGCGCATAAAGATTCCATTCAGTACAATATTCCATCCTATGTCCCATTGTCACATTCTGATGCCGATGTCGACAGCGTCAGAAAAGCGATCCGAACAATCGCCACCATCCACCCGGCTCTCTCTACCCGGATCTTCTACCGGAAAGATATTCCGGCGGATGCATATATCGATGGCTGTGAGGTCTACCAGCATCTGACATTTGAAGATCCGGTCATCGAATATACCGTCCTGGACACAGACTTTGACAACGATGTACAGGAAAAGGCCTTTTTCCAGAGCAAAGTGACACCCTTTGACCTCTTCCGGGACCGGCTGTACCGGATTGGAATCTTTGAAACGCCCGGAAAGCTGTACCTCTTCTTCGACATCCATCATATCATTGCAGACGGGTACAGCCTCCGGATTCTGGCGGATGACATCACCACCCTTCTGTCCGGCGAAAGCATCCCTTCCGAGAAGCTCTCCTTCCCGGATTATATCTCGCAGAAAACGAATGCCGGAATCCTTCAGACGGACAGCCAGGAATACCAGCATGCGCTGATGGCCGGTGTGGAGTCCTTCCGGTATCCATACCGTCTGGCCCAGGAAGGAGATGTGCTCCACCAGACAGCTGTCATTCAACAGTACATTCCAAAGGCTTCCATCCATGCATACTGCATGGAAAGAAGCCTGACCCCGAGCAGCTATTTTCATGCGTCATTTCTTCTCACGCTCCATCTTCTGACCGGGGCGCAGCCGTTTATTGCGACAACCTACAGCGGAAGAGCCGAGCTGGCGGAGGCCCTTATGCGCACGGCTGGTCTTTTCGCAAAGTCTGTCCCGGTCGTATGGAGCATGGGGGAAGACCCTGAGGATCCGGGAAATATGCGGCCGGAAGATTATATCCGCAGCATACAGGCTCAGATTCTGGAGACCTGTTCCCACGATGAGGTTCTGTACAGCAAGCTTCCGGCGCGGACAGACATCCTCCTGACCTTCCAGGGAGAGCTGGGAACATCATTCGTCGGCCGCGGCAGAGGCATCCGTCTGGAACTGGACACTCCGCTCTTCCCCATCCATCTGGTGGCTGGGCTCGTGGGCTCTCAGTACGAGATCTCCCTGTATTATGATCAGTCTCTGTTTCACGGGAAAGATATGTCGCTGCTTTACAGTTCATTTGTAAATGTTCTCGACCGGATGAACAAAGCCGGTACGCTCAGGGAGCTGGCGCTTACACCGCCGGACGTTTCCGCCATTCTCAGGAAAAGGAGCGGACAAAGGGTATTGTTTGACGATGATGCCACCTGGATCCGTGACTTTCAGCTGCATGCAAAAAACCGGCCTTCCCAGACCGCGGTTATGGCGGAAAACGGTACCTATACCTACGAAGAGCTGGACACGCTTTCTGACCGGATCGCCTCCAGGCTCCTTGAGCAGGGCGTAGGTGCCGGTGATTTTGTCGCTGTCCGGATGCCCCGCGTCAGAGAGTTTCCGGCAGCAATTCTCGGGATCCAGAAATGCGGCGGGGCGTATATTCCCGTCGATGTAGATTATCCGCCGCAGCGGATCGAATATATCCTGAAAGATTCAGGAGCGGCAATCACCGTCGATGAAGCCTTTGTATCCGATGCCGCCGGGGCAAGGCCGGGGACATTTCCTGTACAGGCAAGATCCTCCGGGCCTGCCTATATGATTTATACCTCCGGTTCAACCGGCGACCCGAAGGGTGTCGTGATCTCACACCATGCACTGTATAATTACCTGGCTTATGTCAGAAATGAGATGAAGCTGGATCCGGACAGCCGTATCTCCTGCTACGCCAGCTTCTCCTTTGACATATCCATCGAAGGGCTTCTGGCGCCTCTTGTCAGCGGCGGTACGAGCTGCATCATTCCCTCGGCTGTCCGCAAGGACATCTCCGCCCTTGAGACATACCTGCGGGAGCATGCAGTGACGGGCGGCTGCTTCCCCACGCAGATCGGGCAGCTTCTGGGCCAGAGGGATGCACTGGACATGGAATATCTGACATTGATCGGGGAAAAGATGACCGCAATTCCAGGCAACAAAGGGCATGTCTATAACGCCTACGGGCCGACGGAATGTACAGTTGTCTGTACCTATTATGATGTTCAAAAGGGGCATTCCTATACCGATATACCGATTGGGAAGCCCATGTACAATACCGGTGTCCTCATCCTGGACCCCTTTGGAAATCTTCTGCCGGACGGAGCCATCGGAGAGCTGTGCGTCTGCGGGCCTCAGCTTGCGGCCGGCTATCACAACCTCCCCGGGAAGACTGCGCAGGTCTTTGCCCCGCTCAGCCAGTCCCCTTCGGTCAGGGTCTACCATACAGGAGATCTGGCAAAGGTGCTGCCGGACGGCAATCTGATGTTTCTCGGACGCTCGGACCGGCAGCTCAAGCGCCGCGGCTACCGGATCGAACCCGGAGAGATCGAAAGCGCGGCACGCAGGCTACCCTGGATCCGGGAAGCCGTGATCCTGGCAGACCATGACCGTCTGATCCTCTACTACACAGCAGCCAGGGAAGAAGACGCAACGGACGCAGCGGCGAATGAGGAGCTTCGCAGCGCGCTGGAGGCGGAGCTTCCGCCGTATATGCTCCCCGACGGCTTCATGAAGCTGAAGGCCATGCCCCTGACGCCGGCCGGGAAAGTCGATGTCCGAAAGCTGCCTGCCTTCCAGTTTCAGGCAGGGGTCTATACGCCGCCCCGGGATGAGATCGAGCGGTTTGTATGCAGCAAGATGGCGGATGTACTTCATCTGGAAAAGGTAGGGATTCATGATGATTTCTTCGATCTGGAAGGAAGCTCCCTGGACGTGGTGCAGCTGAAGCTGAAGCTGGGCGAAGACTTTGAGATCAGCGACATCTATAATGGTCGGACTGTCTCAGGCATCCTGAAGGAAGCGCACACGAAACGGCGCGTCTACGACTATGACCGGCTCAGCATCTACCCTCTCACAGAAGAGCAGAAAAAGTTCTTCTTTGTTCCTGATGTAGGAGCACGTCCGGAACTGTCCTATGCGAACGTGCCTCTCCTGTTCCGGCTGCCGGAGGATACAGATCTTGAAAAACTGCAGAAGATGCTGACAAAGGTGATTGACAATCATCCCTACCTGAAAGTCCGGTACATAGAAAACCCTGATCCCCGGGCGAATGCCGAAGACTGGTTCGTCGCCAGAAGAGACGATTCCATCCCTGCCGAGGTTTCCCTGGTGCGCACGCACAAGCTGGATCAGGATTCCCTGATCCGTCCCTATGACCTGCTGGGGAATGAAAACCTCTACAGGGCGGTTCTGTATGAGGTGGACGAAGACGCCCCGTACCTGTTCTGGGATTTTCACCATATCATCTACGATCAGGAGTCCCTGCTGGTGCTGGCGGAGGATGTCAAACGGCTCATGGAAGGGCGGCCGCTCATACCGGAGGATGTGTCCGGCTACGAGACAGCACTTGAGGAGAGATGGCGCAAAGACGGGGAGAAGGAAGAGATCGCAGCCTATTTCAGAGAGCTTCTGAAAGACTGTGACAAGGACATCAACAGCTGGATCTACGACAGAACCGATCCCTATACCCTGTTCAAAAGCGGGCGCACCTTCGACGAGCAGAAGGGCTTTGCCTGCATGATCGGCTCGCGCATCATCAGCGTCCGGGAAAGCAGCGTCCCCATGCAGCAGATCCGCTCCCGCTGCGCGGATCTCAATATCACGGAAAACATGTTTTTCACCGCCATATTTGCCTGTCTCCTTGGCGAACTGAACGGCAGATCGAAGGCACTGTTTGCCACCGTGGTTAACAACCGGGATTATGACCGTCTGAAACACACTGTGACCATGCTGTGCAGAACCGTCCCTGTCTATCTGAAAGTAACGCAGGACGAACTGACTTCGCCTCATTTTCTGAAGCAGCTTCGGCATGTAATGTCGAATGCCGGCAGGGCCAGCATCCTGTCGTATGAGGATATATGCAGAATGAATAGCATCAGCCTCCCCAGAATCACCGTCATATATTATGACAAGCCAGTAGACCGGGAACTGATTCCTGGCTGCCGCAGGGTTTCTCTGAATACTCTGGATACGATCGATACCCTGATGCTGAAGGTCTATTACGACAGCAGGGATACACTCTTTTTCAGGCTGGACACCTCCCTGGATTTCACAAACCAGGAGGTCGACTTCATGGCTGGGCGGCTGGAGGAACTGATCCGGCGGATATAAAAGATGTTGGGGGCAAATGGTATTTTGCCCCCAACTGTCATGTACTGACCGCGTAACTGTTCAGAACAGGTTCTGAACAGTTACCGAATCGCTTCGTTGCTCCGCAGCTCTCACGATCCTCATCCACTTCTTCCCTGTACCTGCTCTGCGTCCGATTCGGTTTCTGCTTCATACAGTCTCCGGTATGCGCCGCAGCGTGCCAGAAGTTCCTGATGGGTGCCCTGATCCAGAACCCGTCCCTGATCAATCATAAGAATCCTGTCCGCGCCAGCCACAGTAGACAGTCTGTGCGCCACAATAATCACTGTCTTCTGTGACTGGCCCACAGCGCTGATGGCCTGCCAGACCTTCTTCTGCGTCACATTGTCCAGCGCACTGGTTGCCTCATCCAGAATCAGTACACTGGAATCCTTCAGCAGGGCCCTGGCAATGGCCAGCCGCTGGCGCTGTCCCCCGGAGAAATTTACGCCATTTTCATCAATCAGGGAATCATAGCCCTCCGGCTTTGCCATAATATCCTGATCAATACTGGCCATCCGGCATGCATCCCTCATCTCATCCTCTGTCAGATCCGGTTTCACAAGACGCAGATTGTCGCGGATGCTCATCTGGAACAGGTATGGATTCTGCGTCACAACTGATATATGGCCCCGGATGGTTTCCCGATCCAGCTCCCGTATATCGACCCCATCGATCCGCACGACCCCCCTGGAAGCCACATACAGCTTACTGATCAGGCTTAATATGGTGCTCTTTCCGCTTCCGCTCGCGCCGACCAGTGCCACCGTTTCTCCCGCATGGATCGCGAAATCCATATCCTTCATCACCCAGCCGGATGGATTCCTTGTATATTTCCTGTCATAGGAGAAGTATACATGCTCAAATCGGATCTCTCCCTCCACCCTGTTCAGATGACGTGGGCCAAAGGTTTCTTTGGGGAATTCAGGCCCGCCGATGATCGCGAGAATCCGTTCCGCAGACAGCTCCGTTTCCCGGATCAGCTGCAGAATGGCTCCGATCAGCTGAATCGTAGTCAGCTGGATGCCGGACCGGTAGTTAAAGAGAACCAGCGCTTCTGCGGGCTGAATATGCCCTTTGACCAGAAGCAGCACCAGAACCGAGATAAACCCAAAGGTACCCGCAGACTCAATCAGCAGCCGGATCAGATTATACACAGCGCTGTGATTCCACATCTTCAGCCTTCGATGATTCGCCTCCCGGATCCTTTTCACCATCTCCGATTCGAAGGCGTTCTCGCTGTCAGCCAGCTTCATGTCCTTCATTCCGCGGACCATCTCATTGACAAAGCCAGTATATCTCTCATTCGCGTTGCGAAACAGCTGATCATCCCTTTTCATACGGATTGTCCGTATGTTTTCAATCACAACCTGCAGCACGAGAATCGCGGCCACGACCGCAAAAGCCACCCTGTCCATGATCAAGATTGCGACAAGAATACCGATTTTTTCAACAAACTGCGAGATCACATCTACCAGCGCGCTCAGACTGGAGGCAAGCTGAGCCGTATCCTGGGTCAGCCTCTGAATAAACGGGCCTGATCCTTTCCGGTCGACGGACTGGATTGTGATGCGAAGCGCATGATGGGCCAGATCCTCTTCCAGCAATGTAAGCGTTTTATTATAGACCGAGTTATACGCGAGATTACAAAAGATAAAGTTCACATCTGAGATCACGTTGACGACCAGCAGAATGACTGCGGTCAGCAGAATCTGTTCTGTAGCTTTGTCCGTGATGGATATGATCACCCTTGCGCTGATCAGGGGGACGATGACCTGAATTGCCGCCCGCAAGGCCTGGGCGAGCACAACAAAAAGAAGCCACCGTTTATATGGCCTTGTATAATTCCATATAAACCGTATCAGTTCCGCAAATGATCTTTCGGTGGAAACTGTATAGAGCCAGCTGTTCTTCCTTCTCCCCGTTCCTCTCTTCCATTCCCGTCGGAGCCTTACAAGAGGATCCTCCGGGGCCGCGGGATCCTCCCGGTACTGCTCAGGAAGCAGCAGTTCTGCGGCCAGACACCGCCCGCGCCTGACCATCCGCAGGGTAAATACCGCCTCTTCCGTACACTGCTCCCGGCAGTTGAGCAGCATTTCTTCCAGGGAAAGCCTGAAACGAAGTCTGGACTCGCTTTCCGCGCCTGACCGCTCCGTTTCCTTCCCGGCCTCCCTCACCACACGGTCAATCGTTTCAGTATTCAGTTGCCCGCTCCATTTCATCTCTTAATCTCCATAAAGTGAAAGCATCCACCACTTATCCTTTATCGCCAGCAAAGGAGGCTGGCGATAAACCCGCCTTCGGGCACGCTCCTTCGGAGCTGGGCGAGGTACGGTTCGTCTCCGCCTGATGCGGAGACGAAACTATCCTTTTTTCAGCAAAAGGTCATTTTTAAAAGCCAGCTTTGAGCAATTCGGATTTGAGCAATTCGGATCTGCAGATCAATTACCTGCGCAATCTGTAGAAGCTATCTATCCTCTATCTACAGATCCTTAGGAGCTGTTCAGAAATAACTTGTACATATGACGCAGGACAAACGTTCATATGCAAGGAGGAAAACGCAGCCGTAGCGGGGATTCGGCATGAGGTGGCACCGGCTTTAGCCGGTGACGGAGTCCTGATGCCATGTACGGCGAGGCTTTCCAACGCAGCAGATGAGCGTTTGGACAAGTCAGATGTACAAGTTATTCTGTAACAGATCCTTACTTCAAAAGCTCCTCTGCCAGGCTCTGAAGCTCTCCATAGAGAACCTTGCCCGCCTCATTCTTCGGAAACGCATCGATCACAGCGGTGGTAAATGAATTCCTTACCGTATAAAACGTACTTCTGATATACTTTTCCACCGCTGCGCGGTCCTTTTCACTTGTGACAAATATGAGCAGATGATCATCCGTTCCGGAGCTGACACAGAAAACATTCAGCTCTTCGAGTATCTTTTCATCGATCTCATCGAGACTGATCCGATGTCCGGAAACCTTGATGTACCGCTTCAGCCTGCCGACGATGTACAGGAAGCCGTCTTCATCCATCTCCCCCACATCTCCGGTTCTCAGCACGCCACCCCACTCATCTCCTTTTGCCAGATCTTCGCCGCAATACGCATACCCCATTGCCACATTGCCGCCCCGGTAAACAATCTCTCCCGGCATACGCGCAGATGTGACAGTCTGTCCGTCCGCATCTTCCAGCACAAGCGAGCCTCCGGAGATGACATGGCCGACAGAACCGGCTTTTTCAAGGGAATGCTCCGGTTCAAGCCATGAGATGGCGGCCGTCGCCTCGCTCTGCCCGTACATGACGATAAACCGCTTCCCATACGTTCGCGCATACCTTGCCAGGGAGGCATGCAGCTCCCTGTTCAGCTTTCCCCCCGCCTGGGTCATCGTCTTTACAGTGGGGAAGTCTTCGCTGAACATTTCCATCCTGTCCAGAAACTCGTATGTGCCCGGAACTCCGTGAAACATACTCACCTTCTCATCTTCAAGAAGATCCCAGAATTCATTGTCCAGAACGCTCAGGTCTGTCACCACGACGGAAGCTCCCCTCATGAACCCGGCATGAAGCATGGACAGTGAATAGGTATACTGAAGCGGAAGAGTCGTGATGCTGCGGTCGTCCGCCTGAATATCCAGGTACCCCGCGATCGCGGACGCATTACAGAGAATATTCTCCCTGCTCTGCCTGACATACTTGGCGGAACCGGTTGAGCCTGAGGTTGTCAGAAGCTGGCACAGGTCAGGATGAACCGGATAATTCACCGGATAATTGGTCTTCAGCAAAAGGCAGTCCCCGACAGAGCGGATTTTTGGCATATTCGAAAAATCACCATACTGTTCCTCAGGAACGAGGATCATCGCCGGCCTGTAGGTATTCAGCACCTGCTTCCGCATCTGAACCTGTTCTTTGGCCGACATCATCATGACAGGATAGCCGCTGTTCACCAACGCCGCATATCCGCATAAAATGCCAAGCGTATTGCGGCTAAAGACCAGCACCAGCGGACGGCTCTGATCAATCTCCGCCATGGCCTCGCTCAGGTCATGAAGTTCTCCATATGTAACACGCTCTCTGTTCTCTCCGATCAGAGCGACCCTGTCTCCAAAGCCCTGGAAATCCCAGAGCATCTTTCCGGCTGCCACTTAAAAATCACTCCCTTCCTTCCTGTTTTCTTCCAGCTGCGTAACACTGTCAAAACCTGTCCTGAACCTGTTCTGAACAGTTACGCATCGGGCGATGCTTCGCATCCTGAATCACCCGATGCCACTTAACATACACTTTCATACACCCTCAGCAACACCCTCAGCAGCAGGTGCTTCAGGCTATCCTGATCAGTTACACAGCTTCTTCCTGACCAGCTCCAATCCTGAGCCGAAGGTATTGAGCCTCATTATCTCCCTTCCTTTGAAGTGTATGCCGAAGGCCTTTTCCAGCTCAGCGGCCAGCTTCATATGAGATACAGAATCCCATCCGTCATCGTGGAAATGAAATGTTACCGGGTTGAAATCAATCCCTTCGAAGCAGGACTCGAAGACCTCCCAGTATTTTTCCGCAACCTGGGTTCTGGTAAGGACCCCCTGCGCAGGCGCTTCAGCGGCCGGAGCTGCCGCAGCTGCCTGAGTCTGTACCTGATAAACTGCCCTTCCATCTGTTTCCCCGGCAGCTCTTGCCGGGTTGCCAATCATCGTCACATGCTCCGGCACCGAATCAAACACGGCAGCTCCGATCGCAACGATGCTGCCGTTCCCGACCTGAATCCGGTCTCGCAGCATCGCGCCCGCACCGATGAAAACATTTTCCCCGATACGGACATGCCCGCCTGTGAAGGAATAAACCCCGAGACGAGTATGGTCTCCGATCACCGCGTCATGTCCCACGGCAGCGCCTGTCGATATATAAACGTTCCTGCCAATCCTGGCAAGGGAGCCGATATATGACCCCCGGCAAATGGCCGTTCCCTCCCCGACCTCTGCGTCCGGACTGATGTAAGCTGACGGGTCACACAGAACAGCGCCCTGATAGCCGGCCCGTTTCATCTTACCAAAGGCACGCAGGCGAAAGACCGGCTCTCCGATCGCAACAACGAAACGTACCTGATCCGGCGTGTAACGCTCCGAAAATGCCTGGTAATCCATGACCCTGCATCCCAGCAGCTCCTCATTCTTTCCCTGATCGTCTATAAATACAATCCCATCCCATTGGGCCGAATTGTCCGCCATGTATTTAAATTCCCTTCCCATGGCACCTGCCCCGTACAACGCAAGAAGCATCCTGTATCCTCCTGTTCTGACCTGCATCCCCTGTTCAGTCCTGTATCCTCCTGTTCTGGCCTGCATCCCCTGCTCAGACCTGTATCCTCCTGTTCTGGCCTGTATCCGCATCCGGCAATTCCCGCTTCACAAAGCCAAACCCAATGATTTCTCAATTTCCCGGCGAACGATCTTCATCGTGCACGACGCGTCAGCCCCCCATCGCTCACAGGCGATTTTCTCCGCGGCCTCCAGCATACGCATCAGGTCTTTGTTCTCAACCGCCAGCCTGCGGCTCACCTCATACACAAGCTCAAACGCCATACAGCAATGTGATATCATTCCATCCAGGATCGACCTGCGCGCATCCCGCGGAACACAGCGGTGTTCCATGACACAGGCCATGACCTCCTCAGATACCTCACCCGTGTCCGTCAGCAGGCCCTTGCTTTTGCCTATGCGTTTCTCGAAGGGAAGCTCCATGACAACCCGGAAAATATCGATCTTATCGGCATCACGCAGGATCTGGCAGAATAAACGAGTCTCTTCATCCATATCCTCCGGCAAAGCCAGCTGATTGTGCATCCGGATCGCCGTCTCCGCTATCGCCTTCCATCCGGGCATAAGATCCTGAACAGGAAAACGGTCGATCAATCCGTCTTTGAACAGGATATCCGCGCCAAGCTGCGCATGATCCACCGACTGTGAATCAACAAAGGTGCCATATTGCCGGACCTGTTCAAAACGCCCGATGTCATGCAATAAACCCAGAAACCAGGAAAAGTCTGCGCAATCCCCCCTGCCTGCAGCCTCCATCGCGATTCTCTCCGCGAGATCCGCCACATGAAAGGTATGCGTGACCTTGTGGCTTATCATCGGATTCGTACAATCGTAGTCCTTCACATAATCCGTAAAGCATTGCCGGGCCATTTCTCTGTCCATCATACACATTTACCTGATCTTTCTGACATCAACAAACCATTTCACATCAACAAACTATTATTCATAAGATCTGTATGAAGCCGTAAGACAACTCCAGCTCATCCATTCCTGCAAAAACCTTCCAAAAATAACGCCTGCTATCATATGTCGGTCATGTCACATTCCACATAGACACAAATAAAAGATATTTTACCACGCAAACCATAAAAAGAGCGCAAAAATCCGCACGGTTTTCAAAGTATTTCTCCTGTCACTTCACTCTTTACCGCGGTAAAGCGTACTGCCTACGGTACGGCCTATGTCACGGCCTGTAACGCTGCCACAAGTAATCACGGCCTGTAACGTTGTACTGCAGCTGCTGGGTTGTAAAGATCATAAGCGATACCAGCTGCCAATACACCCGTTTTGTTGCGAACTTTGGTAATTGTTGTGAAAGTTTGGAAAAGGCCGGAAAAGGCCCATGATTTTACTCAATGTCGTTAACTTAAGATCAATCCGATGTAGTGAGAAAAACTCGGTATATATTGCTGTAAACATTGATAAAATAATCCTTCTATGCTATGCTCTGTAGTGAGAAAAGAGGTTGGCAGAAGGCATGTTTATCAAAATACTTACAAAGACATATAAAGGTGAGAAACGGTACTATGCCAGTCTCGTTGAAAACAAACGGATTGATGGCA